>NZ_JASCPP010000050.1:0-46435 GCF_029959745.1 Pseudomonas sp. PS01298
CCTCAACTGGCCTCAGGAATCTCCACTGATCTCTGGAAGCTCACTGGCCTCAGGAATCTCCACTGATCACAGGAATCTCACTGGCCTCAGGAATCTCCACTGACCTCAGGAATATCACTGGCCTCTGGAATCTCCACTGACCTCTGGAATCTCCACTGACCACAGGAATCTCACTGGCTCAGGAATTTCCACTGACCACAGGAATCTCACTGGCCACAGGAATCTCCACTGCCCATAGGAATCCCACAGGCCTCAGAAATCTCCACTGCCCACAAAAATCTCCCCGACCTCAGAAATCTCACTGGCCTCAGAAAGCCCACCGGCCACAACAACTGCGCAGCCTCAACAAGCCCGGCAATCACACAGGCCTAAACCTGCGACTGCGCGCCCTCAAACCACTTCAGCTTCTCGCGCAACACCACCACTTCGCCGACGATCACCAGTGTCGGTGCATGCACTTCATGCTCCGCCACCATCCGCGGCAAGTCCGCCAGGGTGCCGGTGAATACGCGCTGGTTGGAGGTGGTGCCCTGCTGGATCAACGCAGCGGGGGTGTCCGCCGCGCGGCCATGCTTGATCAGTTGTTCGCAGATGATCGGCAAGCCAATCAAGCCCATGTAGAACACCAGGGTCTGCGACGGTCCCACCAGGTCATGCCAGGGCAGGTCCGAAGTGCCGTCCTTCAGGTGCCCGGTGATAAACCGCACCGACTGCGCATAGTCACGGTGAGTCAGCGGAATCCCGGCATACGCCGCGCATCCGCTCGCCGCCGTGATGCCAGGCACCACCTGGAACGGAATGCCATGGGCCGCCAGTTCCTCGATCTCTTCGCCACCCCGGCCAAAAATGAACGGGTCGCCACCCTTGAGCCGCAATACACGTTTGCCCTGCTTGGCCAGGTCCACCAGTTGCTGGTTGATCTGGTCCTGCGGGACCGCGTGATCGGCGCGACGCTTGCCGACATAAATACGCTCGGCATCGCGGCGGCACAGTTCGAGAATCGCCGGGGCCACCAGGCGGTCGTACAGCACCACGTCGGCCTGCTGCATCAGGCGCAAGGCGCGGAAGGTCAGCAGGTCCGGATCACCCGGCCCTGCCCCCACCAAGTACACCTCGCCCGGTGCATACGGCGGCGCGCCGTTGACCTTTTCGATCAGCAGGCGCTCGGCCTCGTCACCCTGCCCGGCCAATTGACGGTCGGCAATCGGGCCCTGGAACACTTCTTCCCAGAACGCACGGCGTTGTTGCACATCCGGGTACAGGCCTTTGACCTGGGCGCGAAAACGCGCGGCGAGCCCGGCCAGTTGCCCGTAGGTGGACGGAATCCAGGTTTCCAGCTTGGCCCGGATCAAGCGTGCCAGCACCGGCGCATCGCCGCCGCTGGACACCGCGATCACTAACGGTGAACGGTCGACAATCGCCGGGAAGATCACGCTGCACAAGGCCGGCGCATCCACCACATTGACCGGCACGCAACGACGCTTGGCATCGCTGGACACTTGCGCGTTCAGCGGCTCGTCATCGGTGGCGGCGATAATCAGGGTGCAGTCGTCGAGATCGGCCTCCTGATAACCGCGCAAAATCAATTCCCCGCCACTGCCCAGCACCAACACACGCAGCTGGTCTTCGATCTGGGGAGCAACCACCCGCAGCACTGCACCGGCGTCGGCCAGCAGCCGGGATTTGCGCAAGGCAATCTCCCCGCCACCGACGACCAACACACGGCTGCCGCGCAGGTTATGAAACAGCGGCAGAAACTCCATTTAGCGGATGACCTCGACGCCCGCCATGTACGGCTTGAGCACTTCCGGCACACGGATCGAGCCGTCAGCCTGCTGGTAGTTTTCCAGCACGGCCACCAACGTACGGCCTACCGCCAGGCCCGAACCGTTGAGGGTGTGGACCAGTTCCGGCTTGCCGGTTTCCGGGTTGCGGAAGCGCGCCTGCATGCGACGGGCCTGGAAATCGCCACAGTTGGAGCACGACGAAATCTCGCGGTATTTGTCCTGGCTCGGCACCCACACTTCGAGGTCGTAGGTCTTCACGGCACTGAAACCCATGTCGCCGGTGCACAGCGCCAGCACGCGGTACGGCAGCTCCAGCAGTTGCAGGACGCGTTCGGCGTTGGCGGTCAGGCCTTCCAGGGCTTCCATGGAAGTCGACGGCTCGACCACCTGCACCATCTCGACCTTGTCGAACTGGTGTTGGCGGATCATGCCGCGGGTGTCACGGCCCGATGCACCCGCCTCACTGCGGAAGCACGGGCTGTGGGCGACAAACTTGATCGGCAGTTGCTTGGCGTCGAGGATCTCGCCGGCGACGATGTTGGTCAGCGACACTTCGGCGGTCGGGATCAGGTACAGATCGGCTTCGCCATCGCGGCTGATCTTGAACAGGTCTTCCTCGAACTTCGGCAACTGGCTGGTGCCCATCAGCGCCGGTGCCTGCACCAGGTACGGGGTGTAGGCCTCTTCGTAGCCGTGCTCGCCGGTGTGCAGGTTGATCATGAACTGCGCCAGGGCGCGATGCATGCGTGCGATCGGGCCGCGCAGCAAGGCAAAGCGCGCGCCGGACATCTTCGCGGCGGTTTCGAAATCCAGGCCGCCGGTCAGTTCGCCCAGGGCGACGTGGTCCTTGATCTCGAAATCAAAAGTCGTCGGCGTGCCCCAGCGGCGCACTTCGACGTTACCGTCTTCGTCTTCGCCGACCGGTACGGACTCATGGGGAATATTGGGAATGCCCAGCAGGATCGAATCCAGCTCGGACTGAATCTTTTCCAGCTCGACTTTACCGTCGGACAGCTCGGTGCCCATGCGCTCGACATCCGCCATCAGCGGCGCGATGTCTTCGCCGCGCTGCTTGGCCTGACCGATGGATTTGGAACGCGCATTACGCTCAGCCTGCAGTGCTTCGGTGCGGGTCTGGACGGTCTTGCGCTGTTCTTCCAGCGCTTCGATGCGCGCAACATCCAAGGCAAAGCCACGGGATGCCAGGCGGTCCGCTACGTCCTGAAGGTTGCTACGTAACAGTTTGGAATCGAGCATGTCGGTCTCTCGTTTATCAAAGTTTGGTCAAGGACAGGCCGGCCCAGGTGGCGAGCAGCCCGCCGAACACGCTGATGCCCAGGTACCCGAAGGCGACCAGGGCCTGCCCGCTTTCCAGCAGTCGCAGCGTGTCCAGTGAAAAGGATGAAAAGGTCGTCAGACCGCCTACAAAGCCGACAATCAAGCCGGCGCGAATTTCAATCGGCACTTCCGGACGCAACAGGAACCAGCCGTACAACAACCCGATGATCAAACAGCCCACCAGGTTGACCGCCAGGGTCGCCGCATAAAAATGCTTGGGCCAGTTAGCGCTGACCCAGTTACCGGTGGCGAAACGCAATAATGTACCAGCGATGCCGGCTGCGGACACGGCAAGAATCGTCTTGAGCACTACTTTCTCCGCTGTTTAGGGCTGAGGCGATCGAGTTGGGCCAGGTGATTGAGCTTTTCGCCGATCTTCAGCTCCAGGCCACGCGGAACCGGCTGATAGAGCGGCAGCGGCTCAAGCTCATCGGGGAAATAGTCTTCACCGGCCGCGTAGGCATCCGGCTCATCGTGGGCATAGCGGTATTCGTCGCCGTAGCCCAGTTGTTTCATCAACTTGGTGGGCGCGTTGCGCAGGTGCAACGGCACTTCGAGGGAGCCGTACTCGGCAGCGGCGCGCAGCGCGGACTTGAAGCCCATGTACACCGCGTTGCTCTTGGGCGCACAGGCCAGGTAGGTAATGGCCTGGGCCACGGCCAATTCGCCTTCGGGACTGCCGAGGCGCTCCTGCACGTCCCACGCGGCCAGGCACAGGCTCAAGGCGCGCGGGTCGGCGTTGCCGATGTCTTCGCTGGCCATGCGCACCACGCGGCGGGCCAGGTAGAGCGGGTCGCAGCCGCCGTCGATCATCCGCGCAAACCAGTACAACGCGCCGTCCGGGTTGGAGCCGCGCACGGATTTATGCAGCGCCGAGATCTGATCGTAGAAAGCCTCGCCGCCCTTGTCGAAGCGCCGACGCGTATCGCCGAGCAGGCTTTGCAGGAGGTCGACGCCAATTTCGCTGCCGTCTTCGGCCAGGTCGGAGGCGTTTTCCAGCAGGTTGAGAAAGCGCCGGCCATCGCCATCGGCGGCAGTCAGCAAAATCTTGAAGCCTTCGTCGCTGACGCTCAGTTGGCGCTTGCCCAGGCCCTTGTCTTCGTTCAACGCGCGGTGCAGCAGCTTTTGCATCGCCGCTTCGTCCAGGCTCTTGAGCACATAGACCCGCGCCCGCGACAGCAAGGCGTTGTTGAGTTCGAACGAAGGGTTTTCGGTGGTGGCGCCGATAAAGATCAGCGTGCCGTCTTCGACATAGGGCAAGAACGCATCTTGCTGCGACTTGTTGAAGCGATGCACTTCATCGACAAACAGGATGGTGCGCTTGCCGTATTGCCCGGCCTGCTGCTTGGCGACCTCGACCGCCTGGCGGATCTCCTTGACCCCGGCCAGTACCGCCGAGACCGTTTCGAAGTGCGCATCCGAGACTTTTGCCAGCAGCCGCGCCAGGGTGGTCTTGCCCACGCCTGGCGGCCCCCAGAAAATCATCGAGTGCAGCGCACCCTGCTCCAGGGCTTCGCGCAAAGGCTTGCCGCGAGCGAGCAGGTGTTCCTGCCCGACATACTCATCCAGGTTGGTCGAGCGCAAGCGCGCGGCCAGTGGCTGAGCAATCGGGTCACTTCGAAACAGGTCCATGGGCAGCGTTTGAAACCTCTTGGCAGATTATTCCTGGATCACGTCGGCACCCTTGGGGATGTCGAACTTGAACTTGGACGCCGGCACCGGCTCATTGGCCTTGACCCCGGAGAACAGGATATCGGTGCGCTGGCCGACGCTGTCGACCAGCCGCATGTTGTTGATCACGCCATTGCCAAACGACAGGGACAGCGTGTCAAACAGCGTGTCCTTGGATTTTGGCTTGAGGGTGAACTCGATCACATTGCTGGTTTGCTTGGAGGTGATGTCGAAACTCTCGTTGATTTTCGACACATCACCCGACAGCAGCAGCGCTGGCGTCTGGTTCAGGCGCGGGTCCAGCTTCTTGATGGTCGCCTGCTCCAGGTCCGGGTCCCACAGCGTGACTTTCTGGCCGTCGGAGACGATGGTCTGCTCCGCCTTGCCTTCGGTGTGCCAGTAGAACAGCCCAGGGCGCTGCACGGCCATTTCGCCGGCGGTTTCCTGCAACTGGGTGCCGCCCGCGTCCAGGGTCAGCTGGGAGAAGCGCGCGGTCAGGGTCTTGGATTTGTCCAGCAGGTTGGTCAGGCTGGCCACGGAGGCCGGGTCGGCGTGCGCCGAAACAGCAGTCAGGGCCAGTGCTGGCAACAACAGCATGCGGATAAGACGCATGGGAGTCCTCATTGAGTCGTTAGGGCGTGCCGCGTGCTGCCACGCGGCACGTGATCAGTCGCGCATCTGCCCGGGGGCGATGACTTCGCGCGAGCCGTTGGTGTTCATTGCGGTCACGACGCCAGCCATTTCCATGGCTTCGATCATGCGCGCGGCGCGGTTGTAGCCGATTTTCAGCTTGCGCTGCACCGCGGAAATCGAGGCGCGGCGACTTTCCAGCACAAACGCGACGGCCTCGTCGTACAGCGCGTCGGTCTCGGCATCGTCGTCGCCACCGCTGCTGCCGCCGTCGAAGCCGCTGCCGGCTTCCTCGACGCCCGCGAGGATGTCGTCGTTGTATTCCGGAGCGCCACGCAGTTTCCAGGCTTCCACCACGCGGTGCACTTCGTCATCGGAAACGAAGGCGCCGTGCACCCGAATCGGCAAGCTGGTGCCCGGCGGCATGTAGAGCATGTCACCGTGGCCGAGCAGCTGCTCGGCGCCACCCTGGTCGATGATGGTCCGCGAGTCGATCTTGCTCGACACCTGGAACGCCATCCGCGTCGGAATGTTGGCCTTGATCAAGCCGGTGATCACATCCACCGACGGACGCTGGGTCGCGAGGATCAAGTGAATACCCGCCGCCCGCGCCTTCTGGGCGATACGCGCGATCAGTTCTTCGACCTTCTTGCCGACGATCATCATCATGTCGGCGAATTCGTCGACCACCACCACGATGGTCGGCAGCTTGCTCAGCAGCGGCGCTTCGTCGTGGATGCTCTCGCGCTTGTACAGCGGGTCGGTCAGCGGCGTGCCGGCGTCCTGGGCTTCCTTGACCTTGGCATTGAAGCCCGACAGGTTGCGCACGCCCATCTTCGCCATCAGCTTGTAGCGACGCTCCATCTCGGCCACGCTCCAGCGCAGGGCGTTGGCGGCGTCCTTCATGTCGGTGACGACCGGGCACAGCAGGTGCGGAATGCCTTCGTAGATCGACAGCTCGAGCATCTTCGGGTCGATCATGATCAGCTTGGCGTCTTCCGGGCCGGACTTGAACAGGATCGACAGGATCATCGCGTTCACACCCACCGACTTACCCGAACCGGTCGTACCGGCAACCAGCAAGTGCGGCATTTTCGCCAGGTCGGTGATCACCGGCTTGCCGCCGATGTCATGACCCAGGGCCAGGGTGACCGGCGATTTGAAGTTGTCGTATTCCGGCGTCGAGAGTACTTCGGAGAAGCGCACGATCTGGCGGTCCTCGTTGGGAATCTCGATACCTACGGTGGTCTTGCCGGGAATCACTTCGACCACGCGCACGCTGGTCACGGCCAGGGAGCGCGCCAGGTCCTTGGCCAGGTTGGCGATACGGCTGACCTTGACGCCTGCCGCCGGCTGGATTTCGTAACGGGTAATCACCGGGCCGGGGTGGATCGAGTCCACCGACACTTCGACGCCGAACTCCTTGAGTTTGATTTCCAATAGGTGGCCGACAGCCGCCAGGGACTCGGGGGAATAGTTGAGTTGCTTCTTTTCGGCCGGATCGAGGATCGAGATCGGCGGCAAGGTGCCTTCGACGGCGCTGTCGACAAACAACGGCGCCTGTTTCTCTTTCTGCACGCGATGGCTTGGCTCGGCGGGCTTGGGCGGTGCCGGAGCAATCACCGGCGGCACCTGCTTCTCGCGGTCCGACATGTGCTTGCTCAGGGCCTGCTCGCGCTCGATCAGGCGCTCCTTGACCTTGGCCTGCTCGCGGCGGTCCGGCGTACTCGGGGCGACCACCTCGTTGACGCGGGTATCGACCTCACGCAACTGGGCGACCATGCGCTTGCGCTCGACCCGGGCCGCCCACCAACGGTTGGCAGCGCCCTGGAAGAGCTCCAGCAGGTCGAGGGTGATCTTGCCGGTCACGTCCATCACCTTGAACCACGACAGGTCGGTGAACACGGTGAGGCCGAACAGGAACAGCGCGATGAACATCAAGGTGCTGCCCTGGATATTCAGGGTCCTGCGCGCCAGGTCGCCAAGGCTTTCGCCCAGCGCCCCGCCCGCGCCCGCCGGCAGGCCGGTAGGCGCATGAAAGTGGATATGCGCCAGCGCCGCGCCGGACAACACCAGGAACACCAGGCCGATCAGGCGCCAGGAAAACAGCCAGCCGCTCCACTGCCACGGCTCATGCCGCTGGCGGAAGATCTGCCAGGTCTTGATCGCCAGCAGCAAGGGGAAGATATACGCGAAGTAACCGAGCACCATGAACAGGATATCGGCGCTGTAGGAGCCGGCAGGTCCACCGAAGTTCTGCACGTCTTCGATCTTGCTGTTGTGGCTCCAGCCCGGATCGTCCTTGCCATACGTGAGCAAGGCCATCATCAGGAACAGGCACAGCGCGCCGATAGCGATCAGCGCTCCTTCCTTGAGTCGGTAGTGCAGGTGCTGGCGCCAGGCCGGCACGACTGCTGCTTTGGGTGTTGCGGCGGATTTCTTCAAAACGGGTCTTTTCCTGCGCCTTTAGCGCGTCCATCTGTTGAATAACTGTAAATACTGCCCAATCCGAGCAGCTGAAAAATGAACGAACGTCGTTGAATCTACTTTTAACACTGGGCGATTGCTGGATGAAATGGCGATAACGCCACAATCGCCGCATTGTACGGGTTTGTGCCCCTGATGCCACACCACTTGGCGCTCTTCAAGCAGCATAGCCAATTGTGTGTCACAAGATGTTCAATTTGAGCATGCATTGTCTTTGCTGACAAAGGCTTATGAGCTGTTTTTACCAATCCAGGCAAGCTTGGCAAATGGCCTGCATCGGCCAGACCCGATTACGACCACGCCTCAGGCACAGAGTTGCAGAAACACGCGCTCACGCTAATGCGCGCCGATGGCCGATTCGGGCTGGCCCCACAGCGCTGTGTCGACAATAATCACGCTCTCGGTGCAGGCGACATTCCTGCCACTCCCCTCCCCTTCCGTAAGCCTGGATGCCATGCTGACCTGGTTACAACGCGACACCCTGACATTTCCGCCACTGGCCAAAGCCATGCGCGAACCCAATGGCCTGCTCGCCGCCGGCGGTGACCTGTCGGCCGAACGCCTGGTCCAGGCCTATCGCCACGGTTGCTTCCCGTGGTTCTCCGAGGGCCAGCCGATCCTCTGGTGGTCGCCCGACCCGCGCACGGTGATCTTCCCCGACGAACTGCACGTCTCGCGCAGCCTGGGCAAATTGTTGCGCCAGCAGCGCTACAGCGTGACATTCGACCAGGATTTCGCCGCCGTCATCCAGGCCTGCGCCGCGCCGCGCGCCTACGCCGATGGCACCTGGATCACCGAGGGCATCCAGAGCGCCTACCTCGAGTTGCACACGCGCGGCTACGCGCACTCGGTGGAGGTATGGGACGACGGTGAACTGGTAGGCGGCCTGTATGGCCTGGCGATGGGCCAATTGTTCTTCGGCGAATCCATGTTCAGTCGCGCCGACAACGCCTCGAAATTCGGCTTTGCCACACTGACTCGGCAACTGCAGGCCTGGGGATTTGTGCTGATCGACTGCCAGATGCCCAACGATCACCTGCACAGCCTGGGCGCCCGCGCCATCCCTCGCAGCGAATTCGCGGGCCTGCTGCGCGACCATCTGGATCAACCCAACACTGGACCGTGGGTTTCCTAGGCGACTTGCGCGCACCTGGCTTACACTTATTTCAAAGCTTACCCGAGGGTTGATCATGACCGAGTTGGCGCGTTTGAAGTTTTATGCCACTCAACCCCACTCTTGCAGCTATCTGCCCGACGAGCAGGCCACCACGCTGTTCCTCGATCCCAGCCAGCCAATGGACGTGCATGTGTATGCCGATCTCTCGGAAATGGGCTTTCGGCGCAGCGGCGACCACCTGTACCGGCCCCATTGCCAGAACTGCAATGCCTGCGTCCCGGCGCGCATCCCTGTGGCGCAGTTTGTACCGGACCGCAACCAGAAACGCATTCTCAAGCGCAACGCCGACCTGACGGTGACCTCGGCCAAGCCGAGGTTCAGCGAAGAATATTTCGACCTTTACCAGCGCTACATCGAGCAACGCCATGCTGACGGCGACATGTTCCCGCCCAGCCGCGATCAGTTTTCCACCTTCCTGGTGCGTGAGCTGCCGTTCTCGCGATTCTACGAGTTTCGCCTCGACGGTCGCCTGGTGGCCGTCGCCGTGACCGATTTGCTGCCTAACGGCCTGTCGGCGGTCTACACCTTCTACGAACCAGCCGAAGAACGCCGCAGCCTGGGGCGCTTCGCGATCCTCTGGCAAATTGGCGAAGCCATGCGCCTGGAACTCGAGGCGGTGTACCTCGGATACTGGATCAAGAACTGCAAAAAGATGAACTACAAGACCCAATATCGGCCTATTGAACTGCTGATTAATCAAAGATGGGTCACGCTTAACTAGAACCCCTTGGCTTAAACACCCTTTTTCGGGCACAATGCACGCCGCTTTTGCCTGGCGCAGTTGCACCGGGCCATTCACTGGATACCGAGGGCTTTACTGCATGTCGAAAGAAGACAGCTTCGAAATGGAAGGCACTGTCGTCGACACCCTGCCCAACACCATGTTTCGTGTGGAGTTGGAAAATGGGCACGTCGTAACCGCGCATATCTCCGGCAAGATGCGCAAGAACTACATTCGTATTCTTACCGGTGACAAAGTGCGCGTCGAGCTGACGCCCTATGACTTGAGCAAAGGGCGCATCACTTACCGCGCTCGTTAAGCAAGTCAATACAAAACGCCCGGTTATGCCGGGCGTTTTTGTGTGCGCGCTATTTATATAGCGCTGCAGGGCTCATGTGGGAGCGGGCTTGCTCGCGAAGGCGGTGTGTCAGTTAATGCTTTCGGCGACTGACCCACCGCTTTCGCAGGCAAGCCAGCTCCCACATTTGATTTGCATACACCCGGGGTCTCAGGCCCCACCCCAATCCCCTGTGGGAGCGGGCTTGCCCGCGAAGGCGGCCTGTCAGCTGATGCATTCGGCGACTGACCCACCGCTTTCGCAGGCAAGCCAGCTCCCACATTTGATCTGCATACACCCGGGGTATAGGCACCACCCCAACCCCCTGTGGGAGCGGGCTTGCCCGCGAAGGCGATCCGCCAGTTGATGCATTCGCTGGCTGATCCACCGCTTTCGCAGGCAAGCCAGCTCCCACATTTGATCTGCGTACACCCGGGCTCTCAGGCCCACTCCAATCCCCTGTGGGAGCGGGCTTGCCCGCGAAGGCGATCCGCCAGTTGATGCATTCGCTGGCTGACCCACCGCCTTCGCAGGCAAGCCAGCTCCCACATTTGATCTGCGTACACCCGGGGTCTCAGGCCCACCCCAATCCCCTGTGGGAGCGGGCTTGCTCGCGAAGGCGATCCGTCAGTTGATGCATTCGGTGGCTGACCCACCGCTTTCGCAAGCAAGCCAGCCACTGCATTTGATCTCCACCAACATCAAGACAGCAAAAAGGCGCCTTTCGGCGCCTTTGCTGTAGTGCAGTCAACGATCAGGCCATTTCCGCAGTGGTTTCGAAGTCGAAGGTCAGCTCGCCATCCTTCAGGTCGATATGCACCACGCCGCCATGGTCGGACAGCTCGCCGAACAGGATCTCCTCGGCCAATGGCCGCTTGATCTTGTCCTGGATCAGACGCGCCATCGGGCGAGCGCCCATTGCCGCGTCGTAACCACCTTCGGCCAGCCAGTTGCGTGCCGCGTCCGTCACGTCCAGCTGCACGCGCTTGTCTTCCAACTGCGCCTGAAGCTCGGTGAGGAACTTGTCCACCACGCTCTTGATAACCTCATGGCTGAGGCGACCAAACTGGATAATGGTGTCCAAACGGTTGCGGAACTCCGGCGTAAAGCTCTTCTTGATCACTTCCATGGCATCGGAAGAGTGATCCTGATGGCTGAAGCCGATCGAAGCCCGCGCGGCCGTTTCGGCACCGGCGTTGGTGGTCATGATCACGATCACGTTGCGGAAATCCGCCTTGCGCCCGTTGTTGTCGGTCAGGGTGCCGTGGTCCATCACCTGCAGCAGCAGGTTGAAGACTTCCGGGTGCGCCTTCTCGATTTCATCGAGCAGCAATACGCAATGCGGCTGCTTGGTGATCGCTTCGGTCAACAGGCCGCCCTGGTCGAACCCGACATAGCCCGGAGGCGCACCGATCAGGCGCGACACAGTGTGACGCTCCATGTATTCGGACATGTCGAAACGCACCAGCTCAATGCCCATGGCCTTGGCCAACTGCCGTGCCGCCTCGGTCTTGCCGACGCCGGTAGGACCAGCGAACAGGAACGAACCCACAGGCTTGTCCGGCGACTTGAGGCCCGCACGCGACAACTTGATCGCGGTGGACAGCGAGTCGATGGCCGCATCCTGGCCGAACACGGTTAGCTTGAGGTCACGCTCCAGATTACGCAGCAGTTCCTTGTCGGAACTGGTGACGTGTTTTGGCGGAATCCGCGCGATCTTCGCCACGATGTCCTCGACCTGAGGTACGTCGATGCGTTTCACACGCTTCTCGACCGGCTGCAGGCGCTGGTAGGCACCCGCCTCGTCGATCACGTCGATGGCCTTGTCCGGCATGTGCCGGTCATTGATGTAGCGCGACGCCAGTTCAGCGGCCGAACGCAGGGCTTCATCGGTGTACTCGATGCCATGGTGCGCTTCGAAACGCCCCTTGAGCCCGCGCAGGATGCCAATGGTGTCTTCAACCGAAGGCTCGGACACGTCGACTTTCTGGAAGCGACGCGCCAAGGCGCGGTCTTTCTCGAAAATGCCACGAAATTCCTGGAACGTGGTCGAACCGATGCAGCGGATATCACCCGAAGACAGCAGCGGCTTGAGCAGGTTCGAGGCGTCCATTACCCCACCGGATGCCGCACCGGCACCAATGATGGTGTGGATTTCATCAATGAACAGGATCGCCTGCGGACGTTTCTTCAGCTCACCGAGCAACGCCTTGAAGCGCTTCTCGAAATCGCCACGGTACTTGGTCCCGGCGAGCAAGGCGCCCAGGTCAAGGGAGTAGACGACACTGTTGGCCAGCAGGTCAGGCACCTGATTGTCGACAATGCGCTTGGCCAGGCCCTCGGCAATCGCGGTTTTACCCACGCCGGCCTCACCCACCAGCAACGGGTTGTTCTTGCGACGACGCGCGAGGATCTGCGCTACACGCTCGACCTCAAGCTCACGCCCCACCAGCGGATCGATCCGCCCCTGGCGCGCCAGCTCATTGAGGTTACTGGCATAGGCATCCAGTGGATTGCCCGAAGAAGAAGACTCACCGCCCTCGTCGTCCTGCATATCCTGTTCACCCTCGGAATGATCGCCGTGCCCAGGCACCTTGGAGATACCGTGGGCGATGTAGTTGACGACATCAATACGGGCAACGCTCTGCTGCTTGAGCAGGAACACTGCCTGGCTTTCCTGCTCGCTGAAAATTGCCACCAGCACGTTGGCGCCTGTGACTTCACGCTTACCGGAGCTCTGTACGTGGAAAACAGCACGCTGCAATACCCGCTGGAAGCCCAGGGTTGGCTGGGTCTCGCGGTCCTCGTCATGCACGGGGATCAGTGGCGTGGTGGAGTCGATAAACTCCTGCAGGTCATGCTTGAGTTTGTCGAGGTTGGCGCCGCACGCACGTAGAACGGTGGCGGCAGCTTCGTTATCCAAAAGTGCCAGCAGCAGGTGCTCGACGGTCATGAATTCATGACGCTTCGAACGGGCCTCCTTGAAGGCAAGATTGAGGGTGACTTCGAGCTCGCGGTTTAACATAGCTTCACCTCATACCCAAGTGGTCGGCGTTAACCGTCCTTCTCGATTTCACAGAGTAGCGGATGCTGGCTTTCCCTGGCGTACTGGTTGACCTGCATGGCCTTTGTCTCGGCGATGTCGCGGGTAAACACTCCACATACTGCCCGTCCTTCTGTGTGAACGGCCAGCATTACCTTGGTCGCCAACTCGCGGTTCAGGTTAAAAAACACCTCGAGTACTTCGACCACGAAATCCATCGGTGTGTAGTCATCATTGAACAAAACCACCTTGTACATCGGCGGCGCCTGTAAAGCAGGCTTGGCCTCCTGAACAGCAATGCCTGCAGAACCGTCGTCATCGTGTTCGTGATCCGGTCGATCCTGATTGAATGTTAGTCGAATCTGGCTGATTGCATGCATGGAAAGAAAGGTTCGTCAGTGGTTCAAATACAGTGGTGGGGGCGACCTGTCAGAATTTCAACTACTGACCGGCCAGTCGCCTTGACTATCGGCAAAACGGTGTTACAACCAATAGAACCCACAGTGGGTAAAAAAGGTCCGCGCAGTCAACCTTATTTATTCGGGTTAGGACGGATAAACTGGATGATACTCCAGTGATGGAGTCTGGTGCAGAGGGATATGGGCATGGCAAGTGGTAAGGTCAAGTGGTTCAACAATGCCAAAGGCTACGGTTTCGTCGTAGAGGACGGTAAGTCCGAAGATCTCTTTGCGCATTTTTCAGCGATCAAGATGGAAGGGTACAAGACGCTGAAAGCGGGCCAACCTGTAAGTTTCGAAATCATTCAAGGACCGAAAGGGTTGCATGCCGTGGAAATCGTCGCCAAGGCACCTGAACCCACCGCGGGGTCGACCGCTCATAACGAAAAGAAGCAAACGGCCTGATCCGCCGTCGAGCGCGCAAACGCAATAAAAAACCGGCCACCCCATCAAGATTGGGACGGCCGGTTTTTTTATGCCTGCGCCTTACATATGCGAAATCAGCGCATCACCAAAGCCCGACGACGACACCAACTTCGCGCCGTCCATCAGGCGCTCGAAGTCATAGGTCACGGTCTTGGCCGAAATCGCGCCATTGGTGCCCTTGATAATCAGGTCAGCCGCCTCGATCCAGCCCATGTGGCGCAACATCATCTCCGCCGACAGGATCAATGAACCCGGATTGACCTGGTCCTTGCCCGCATACTTGGGCGCGGTGCCGTGGGTCGCCTCGAACATGGCCACGGTGTCGGACAGGTTGGCCCCCGGCGCAATGCCGATACCGCCCACCTCTGCCGCCAGCGCGTCGGACAGGTAGTCGCCGTTCAGGTTGAGTGTCGCAATCACGTCATATTCGGCCGGGCGCAGCAGGATCTGCTGGAGCATGGCGTCGGCAATCGCATCCTTGACCACCACATTCTTACCGGTTTTCGGGTTCTTGAACTGCATCCATGGACCGCCATCGAGCAGGGTTGCACCGAATTCCTGCGCCGCCACTTCGTAGGCCCATTCCTTGAAGGCCCCCTCGGTGAACTTCATGATGTTGCCTTTGTGCACGATGGTCAGCGAATCGCGGTCGTTATCCACCACATATTGCAGGGCTTTACGCGCCAGGCGCTGGGTCCCCTCTTTCGAGACCGGCTTGACGCCGATGCCGCAATCCTGGTCGAAACGGATCTTGGTCACGCCCATTTCTTCCTTGAGGAACTTGATCACCTTGATCGCTTCGGGCGAGCCGGCTTTCCACTCGATCCCGGCGTAGATGTCTTCGGAGTTCTCACGGAAGATGGTCATGTCCACATCGCCTGGCTTCTTGACCGGGCTCGGCACGCCTTCGAACCAGCGCACCGGGCGCAGGCACACATACAAATCGAGTTGTTGGCGCAGGGCCACGTTCAGCGAACGGATGCCGCCACCGACCGGGGTGGTCAGCGGGCCCTTGATGGACACCACGTAATCCTTGACCGCATCCAGGGTTTCCTGGGGCAGCCAGGTGTCCTGGTCGTAGACTTGAGTGGCTTTCTCGCCGGCGTACACCTCCATCCAGGAGATCTTGCGCTTGCCGCCGTAGGCCTTTTCAACAGCCGCGTCGACCACCTTGATCATCACCGGGCTGATGTCGACGCCAATACCGTCACCTTCGATATAAGGGATGATCGGTTGGTCAGGAACATTGAGAGAATGGTCTGCATTGACGGTGATTTTGTCGCCGACTGCCGGAACCTGAATCTTCTTGTATCCCATGCTGAACTCCATCTATGGATTGAACATCTGGCTGCGTTCGAGCCTACTCCAGATAAATGGCGACTGAAACCTCACGCCATGCTCATTTGCATCGAAAACAGCATAAATTGTCGCCTACAAGCCTGAAAGCAAAGGCAAAATCGCCAATCTTGAGCACTGCATGCGACCTTGGTAGCACGTTGGGCCCTGCGACCTTTAGACCAATGGACGACACACCTTTTGTATGAAGGCTCGGCGTAAGCATAGCGACCTATGTATAATGCCGCCGCTGACCAAAGAGTCACGACGGCGGACCGCTCTAGAACACAGCCTTCCGCTACAAAGCAGGACTAATACAATAGTCCACCCGCTTGACGCTCGACTGATGCAACCCAACATCACCGCGAAGAAACCTCGACATTTCGCTCATGGATGACTTTGAACGAACGCGCTCCACCCGGCGCATCTCGAGTTTCTGCGCACGCTTTCAGCAAAGAAGAGAGTTAATCCGAATATGCCCACCCGCTCGAAGATCATCTACACCTTCACCGACGAAGCCCCAGCCCTCGCCACCTATTCACTGCTGCCTATCGTAGAGGCCTTCACCGCTTCCGCTGATATTGCCGTGGAAACCCGCGACATCTCCCTCGCCGGGCGCATCCTCGCAAGCTTCCCTGAGCAACTGGGTACCAAGGCCATCCCGGACCACCTCGCCGAACTGGGCGACCTGGCCGTTACGCCTGAAGCCAACATCATCAAGCTGCCTAACATCAGTGCCTCGACGCCTCAGCTGCAAGCTGCGATCAAGGAACTGCAGGCCCAGGGCTACGCCCTGCCGGACTACCCTGAAACCGTAACCACCGACGCGGAAAAAGAAACCCGTGCACGTTACGACAAGGTCAAGGGCAGCGCCGTGAACCCGGTCCTGCGCGAAGGCAACTCCGACCGCCGCGCCCCGCTGTCGGTCAAGAACTACGCGCGCAAGCACCCGCACAAGATGGGCGCCTGGGCTGCCGACTCCAAGTCCCACGTGGCTCACATGAGCAGCGGCGACTTCTACGGCAGCGAAAAAGCCGTTCAGATCGAAGCCGCCGATGCTGTCAAAATCGAGCTGATCGCCAAGGACGGTACCGCGACCGTCCTCAAGGAAAAGACTTCCGTACAGGCTGGCGAGATCATCGACAGCGCCGTACTGAGCAAGAACGCCCTGCGCAGCTTCATCGCCGCTGAAATCGAAGACGCCAAGAAGCAAGGCGTGCTGCTGTCGGTTCACCTGAAAGCCACCATGATGAAGGTCTCCGACCCGATCATGTTCGGCCAGATCGTTGCCGAGTTCTACAAAGACGCGCTGGCCAAGCACGCCACCGTGCTGGAGCAGATCGGCTTCAACCTGAACAACGGCATCGGCGACCTGTACGCTCGCATCAAGGCCCTGCCGGCCGACCAGCAAGCACAGATCGAAGCTGACATCCAGGCGGTCTACGCCGCTCGCCCTTCCCTGGCGATGGTCAACTCCGACAAAGGCATCACCAACCTGCACGTGCCGAGCGACGTCATCGTCGACGCCTCGATGCCAGCCATGATCCGTGACTCCGGCAAGATGTGGGGCACCGACGGCCAGCTGCACGACACCAAGGCCGTGATCCCGGATCGCTGCTACGCCACCATCTACCAAGCGGTCATCGAAGACTGCAAGGCCAATGGCGCTTTCGACCCAACCACCATGGGCAGCGTGCCAAACGTTGGCCTGATGGCGAAGAAAGCCGAAGAGTACGGTTCCCACGACAAGACCTTCCAGATCAAGGCTGACGGCGTCGTCCGCGTCACCGACAGCAAGGGCAACCTGCTGATGGAACAGAACGTCGAGGCCGGCGACATCTTCCGCATGTGCCAGACCAAAGACGCGCCGATCCAGGATTGGGTCAAACTGGCCGTCAACCGTGCCCGCGCCAGCAACACCCCAGCCATTTTCTGGCTGGACCCGAAGCGCGCGCACGACGGCGTCGTGGTCGAGAAAGTTCAGGCCTACCTGAAAGACCACAACACCGAAGGCCTGGACATCCGCATCATGTCGCCGGTCGACGCGATGAAGTTCACCCTGGAGCGCACCCGCAAGGGCCTGGACACCATCTCGGTGACCGGTAACGTACTGCGTGACTACCTGACCGACCTGTTCCCGATCATGGAACTGGGCACCAGCGCCAAGATGCTCTCGATCGTGCCGCTGATGAACGGTGGCGGCCTGTTCGAAACCGGCGCCGGCGGTTCGGCTCCCAAGCACGTGCAGCAGCTGCTGGAAGAAAACTTCCTGCGCTGGGATTCCCTGGGCGAGTTCCTGGCCCTGGCCGCTTCCCTGGAACACCTGGGCGTCACGTACAACAACCCGAAAGCCCTGGTGCTGTCGAAAACCCTGGACCAGGCGACTGGCCAGTTCCTCGACAACAACAAGTCGCCATCGCGCAAAGTCGGCAACATCGACAACCGCGGCAGCCACTTCTACCTGGCGCTGTACTGGGCTCAAGCCCTGGCCGCCCAGACCGAAGACACTGCACTGCAAGCGCAGTTCGGCGAACTGGCCAAGACCCTGACCGCGAACGAAGCAACCATCGTTGCCGAGCTCAACGCCGTGCAGGGCAAGCCAGTGGACATCGGCGGCTACTACGCGCCGAACCCTGAGCTGACCAGCAAGGCCATGCGTCCAAGCAACACCCTCAATGCGGCGATTGCTGCACTGGTGTGATGCGCTGATGTGACGATGCTTGATTGATCGTCACACCACAGCAAAATCCGGAACCCGAAAGGGTTCCGGATTTTTTTTGCGCTTTTTTCCGCAAGTGGGCGCAGGACTTGCTTTGTGTTTTTGCTCAAGCCACTCCAGAAAACAACAAATAAGGAAGTTTTTATGCAAAGAATTCACTTCCAGGCGCTGGCCTGGGCCTCGGCAATCGCCCTGCTGACCGCCTGCGCGAGCCGCTCGCCACCCTACCCGCATGCACAGGAACCGATTGGCGACGTGCAGACCATGTACGACGGCAAACTCAGTGCCGACGCTGCGGTCAGCACCTTTCGCAATATCGACCGCTTGTTTCCGGTGCGCACCATCAAGGCCGGCGGCCACCCTTTCCCACTGCCGCACAGCAGCCGGGCGCTGGGACCGGTTGCGTTCGATTACGAAGGCAAACGCTATAGTCTTGATGACTACGTCACCCTCAACCGGGTAACAGGCCTGCTGGTGATCAAGGACGGCCAAGTCGTTACTGAACGCTACGAAAAAGGCAATACCGCCGAAACCCGCTGGATGTCGATGTCGGTGGCCAAGTCGATTACATCGACCCTCGTCGGCGCGGCCTTGCAGGACGGTTCGATCAAGAGCCTGGATGACAAAGTGACCGAGTATTTGCCTGCACTGGCCGGCAGCGGCTACGACCAGGCCACCGTGCGCCAGGTGCTGGCGATGCGTTCGGGGGTCAAATGGAGTGAGAAATACGCCGACCCGACGTCGGATCGACGCATGATGCTCAAGCTGCAGACCGGACAAGTGCCCGG
Organism: Pseudomonas sp. PS01298; assembly: GCF_029959745.1. Taxonomy (NCBI): domain Bacteria; kingdom Pseudomonadati; phylum Pseudomonadota; class Gammaproteobacteria; order Pseudomonadales; family Pseudomonadaceae; genus Pseudomonas; species Pseudomonas sp. PS01298. The sequence goes on from NZ_JASCPP010000050.1 coordinate 18,918, forward strand.
CTCCGCCCTCAAGTTCATGGCGAGCCTGCCCAGCGCCGCGCCGCCTGGCACCCGCACCAACTACAGCACCGGCGAGACACAAGTGCTGGGCCAACTGGTCAGCGCCGCCGTGGGCAAGCCCCTGGCGAACTACCTCAGCGAGAAAATCTGGGCGCCGTATGGCATGCAGACCGATGCGAACTGGTGGCTCGACGGCCCGAACGGCAACGAAGTGGGCGGCAGCGGCATCAGCGCAACACTGGAAGATTACGGGCGCTTCGGACAGTTCGTACTCAGTGGCGGCAAAGCCGGCGATAAGCAAGTACTGCCCAAAGGCTGGATGAGCTTTGCCAGCGCCACCACCGGCACCGATGCCGCCTACGGCGACTTTGCCTCCATGTGGTGGCCGGCCTGGACTGCCGAGTCCAAAGCCGACAAAGCCTTCACGGCTGCCGGCATTTTCGGCCAGTTCATCTACATAAACCCTACGCAAAACGTGGTGATCGTCGTGTGGCAAGCGCAGACCAAAGCCACCGGCGGTGAAGTCATTGACGACATGGTCGCCTTCGACGCCATCACCAAGGCCGCCCGGTAACCGAGCGCAACAGCCGGCGGGCGCCCCTGTATGATGGGCGCCTGCCCCACTGATCGCTTGAGAGCCCTCCATGACCTGGCAACCCCACATCACCGTCGCCACCCTCGTAGAAGACAACGGCCGCTTCCTGATGGTCGAGGAACTCAAGGGCGGCCGCGCCGTGCTCAACCAGCCTGCCGGCCACCTCGACCCACACGAAACCCTGACCGAAGCCGCGGTGCGCGAAACCCTCGAGGAAACCGGCTGGGACGTGGAAGCCACCGGCATCGTCGGCATCTACCTGTACACCGCCCCCAGCAACGGCGTGACCTATCAGCGGGTATGTTTTATCGCCAAGGCGCTGAAACATCATCCCGACTATCAACTCGACGAAGGTATCCTGCGCGCCCGCTGGATGACCCGCGATGAACTGATGGCCGTGCGCAATGACTGGCGCAGCGAGCTGATCATCCGCTGTATCGATGATTATTTGGCCGGCCAGTGCCACAGCCTCGAACTGATCCGCCCTTCTCTTTAGCCTTGCGGGCCCAGGCCTGCTAGAATCGCGTCCTTTTTCAAGACACCCGTTGAAATCCTATGCGTGATCCAGCCCCTTCTGACACACAAAAGAAGCGCGTCATCGTCGGCATGTCCGGCGGCGTGGATTCTTCCGTTTCCGCCGTTCTGCTCATGGAGCAGGGTTATGAGGTGGAAGGCCTGTTCATGAAGAACTGGGAAGAAGACGATGGAACGGAATACTGCACCGCCATGGACGACCTGGCGGATGCCCAGGCCGTCTGCGACAAGATTGGCATCAAGCTGCACACCGCCAACTTCGCCGCCGAGTACTGGGACAATGTGTTCGAGCACTTCCTGGCCGAATACAAGGCCGGCCGCACGCCGAACCCGGACATCCTGTGCAACCGCGAGATCAAGTTCAAGGCGTTCCTCGACTACGCCATGATGCTCGGCGCCGACCTGATCGCCACCGGCCACTATGTGCGCCGCCGCGACGTTGATGGCCGCACCGAACTGCTCAAGGGCCTGGACCCGAACAAGGACCAGAGCTATTTCCTGCACGCCGTCGGCGGCGAACAGATCGCCAAGACCCTGTTCCCGGTGGGCGAGCTGGAAAAACCCGAAGTCCGCAAGATTGCCGAGAAACACGGCCTGGCCACTGCCAAGAAGAAGGACTCCACTGGTATCTGCTTTATCGGCGAGCGCCGCTTCAGCGACTTCCTCAAGCAGTACCTGCCCGCGCAACCCGGCGAGATCAAGACCACCGAAGGCGAAGTGATCGGCCGCCACCATGGCCTGATGTACCACACCATCGGCCAGCGCCAGGGCCTGGGCATCGGCGGTTTGAAAGACGCCGGCGAAGAGCCGTGGTACGTGCTGGTCAAGGACCTCGAGCACAACGTGCTGATCGTCGGCCAGGGCAATGAGCACCCGTTGCTGTTCTCCGGCGCGCTGCTGGCGTCGGAGATCTACTGGGTCAACCCGATCGACCTGAGCACTCCGCGCCGCCTGACCGCCAAAGTGCGCTATCGCCAGAGCGACCAGCCCTGCACCCTGGAAAAAACCGCCAGCGGCTACCGCGCCACCTTCGATGACCCGCAACGCGCGGTCACGCCGGGCCAGTCCGTGGTGTTCTATGACGGCGAGATTTGCCTCGGCGGCGGCGTGATTGAAGTCGCCGAGCCCTGGAGCAACCCGGCATGAGCCCGACCCAGGAGCAATTGACCGCCCTCGGCGGGGTATTCCTCGCCGCAGTGCTGGTCGACAAGATCGCCAAGACCGGCCAGGTCACCGAGGCAGGCCTGACCTGCATGCTCGGCAGCCTGCTGATCCGCGACCCCAAGGACACACTGGAAGTGTATGGCGGCGACGACCTGGCGCTGCGCGAAGGTTACCGCGCGCTGATCGGCGCCCTGGAACGCGACCCGAGCACCTTGCAGCGCGAGCCGCTGCGCTACGCCCTGTCGATGCTCGGCCTGGAGCGCCAACTGGCCAAGCGTGAAGACATGCTGGAAGTCATCGGCAAGCGCCTGCCGCAGATCCAATCCCAGGTAGAGCACTTCGGCCCGGCTCACGAAAACGTGATTGCCGCCTGCGGTGCGCTGTACCAGGACACCTTGAGCACCTTGCGCCAACGGATTCAGGTGCACGGCGACATGCGCAACCTGCAGCAACCGAACAACGCCTCGAAAATCCGCGCCCTGCTCCTGGCCGGTATTCGTTCGGCACGGTTGTGGCGCCAGTTGGGCGGTCATCGTTGGCAACTGGTGATCAGCCGACGCAAATTGCTCAAAGAGCTTTACCCGTTGATGCGCAACGAATAAGTCGCAACAGCCACGTTTTTTATAGCCTCACGCGTAATACGCCGGTCAGTTGGCAACGGACCGGCGGATTTTTTCATGTATGATACGCGCCCCATTTCGTTGCCCGACTGTCCGAGAACACCCCATGCAGCTTTCTTCGCTCACTGCGGTTTCCCCTGTTGACGGCCGCTACGCCGGCAAAACCCAGGCCCTGCGCCCTATTTTCAGCGAATACGGCCTGATCCGTGCTCGTGTACTGGTTGAAGTGCGCTGGCTCCAGCGCCTGGCCGCTCACCCCGCCATCAGCGAAGTGCCGGCGTTCTCCGCCGAAGCCAACGCTGTGCTCGACACCCTGGCGGAAAACTTCTCCCTGGAGCACGCCGAGCGTGTGAAAGAGATCGAGCGCACCACCAACCACGACGTCAAGGCCATCGAATACTTGCTCAAGGAGCAAGCGGCCAAGCTGCCGGAATTGGCCCAGGTCAGCGAGTTCATCCACTTTGCCTGCACCAGCGAGGACATCAACAACCTGTCCCACGCCCTGATGCTGCGCGAAGGCCGTGATGACGTGATGCTGCCGCTGATGCGCCAGACCGCCAACGCCATCCGCGAACTGGCCATCCGTTTCGCCGACGTGCCAATGCTGTCGCGCACCCACGGCCAGCCGGCGTCGCCGACCACCCTGGGTAAAGAACTGGCCAACGTGGTGTACCGCCTGGAGCGTCAGATCGCTCAAGTGGCTGCCGTCCCGCTGCTGGGCAAGATCAACGGCGCTGTCGGCAACTACAACGCCCACCTGTCGGCCTACCCCGAGATCGACTGGGAAGCCAACGCCCGCGCCTTCATCGAAGACGAACTGGGCCTGGGCTTCAACCCGTACACCACACAGATCGAACCGCACGACTACATCGCCGAGCTGTTCGACGCCATCGCGCGCTTCAACACCATCCTGATCGACTTCGATCGCGATATCTGGGGCTACATTTCCCTGGGCTACTTCAAGCAGCGCACCATTGCCGGTGAAATCGGTTCGTCGACCATGCCGCACAAGGTCAACCCGATCGACTTCGAAAACTCCGAAGGCAACCTCGGCATCGCCAACGCGCTGTTCCAGCACCTGGCCAGCAAGTTGCCGATCTCCCGCTGGCAGCGCGACCTGACCGACTCCACCGTACTGCGTAACCTCGGCGTGGGCTTTGCCCACAGCGTGATCGCGTACGAAGCCAGCCTCAAGGGCATCAGCAAGCTCGAGCTCAACGAGCAGAAGATCGCCGCTGACCTGGACGCGTGCTGGGAAGTATTGGCCGAGCCGATCCAGACCGTGATGCGTCGCTACAACATCGAAAACCCCTACGAGAAGCTGAAAGAATTGACGCGCGGCAAGGGTATCAGCCCCGAGGCGTTGCAGACTTTCATCGATGGCCTGGACATGCCAGCCGCGGCCAAGGCCGAGCTGAAACTGCTGACCCCGGCCAACTACATCGGTAACGCTGTAGAGCAAGCCAAGCGCATCTGATCCACGCACGACCCTTTGAGACGCCCGGCCGCGCCGGGCGTTTTTATTCCAGTCTGAAAAGTGCTTTTTTTCAATAGGTTACACATGAATCCTGATATCCCTCTTCAACTTCTGGGCGGCATCACGGCACGGGAATTCCTGCGCGACTACTGGCAGAAAAAACCACTGCTGATCCGCCAGGCCATCCCTGACTTCGAAAGCCCGATCGACGCCGACGAACTCGCAGGCCTCGCGCTGGAAGAAGAAGTCGAATCGCGCCTGGTGATCGAGCACGGCGAGCGCCCGTGGGAACTGCGTCGCGGCCCGTTCGCCGAAGACGCTTTCAGCACCCTGCCCGAGCGCGAGTGGACCCTGTTGGTACAGGCCGTCGACCAGTTCGTGCCGGAAGTCGCCGAATTGCTCGAACACTTCCGCTTCCTGCCCAGCTGGCGCATCGACGACGTGATGATCAGCTTCGCCGCACCGGGCGGCAGTGTCGGTCCGCACTTCGACAACTACGATGTGTTCCTGCTGCAGGCCCAGGGCAAGCGCAACTGGAAGATCGGCCAGATGTGCAACGCCGAAAGCCCGCTACTGCAACACGCTGACCTGCGCATCCTGGCCGAATTCGAAGAGAGCGCCGAATGGGTCCTGGAACCGGGCGACATGCTCTACCTGCCGCCGCGCCTGGCGCATTTCGGCATTGCCGAAGATGACTGCATGACCTACTCGGTCGGCTTCCGCGCGCCGAGCGCAGCTGAAGTGCTGACCCACTTCACCGACTTCCTCAGCCAGTACCTGACCGACGAAGAGCGCTACACCGACGCCGATGCCCAGCCGGTCAGCGATCCGCACCAGATCCAGAGTGATGCACTCGACCGCCTCAAGAGCCTGCTGGCCGAGCACATGAGCGACGAGCGCATGCTGCTGACCTGGTTCGGCCAGTTCATGACCGAACCGCGCTACCCGGAACTGGTAGCCGGCGAAGAGCTGGGCGAAGACGACTTCGTCACCAGCCTGCAAGACGGCGCGATCCTGGTGCGCAACCCGAGCGCGCGCCTGGCCTGGTCCGAAGTCGACGACGACGTGCTGCTGTTCGCCAGCGGCCAGAGCCGTTACCTGCCGGGCAAATTGCGTGAGCTGCTGAAGCTGGTGTGCTCTGCCGATGCGCTGCACAGCGAGAACCTTGGCGAATGGCTGGCCGACGAAGATGGCCGCGACCTGCTGTGCGAGCTGGTCAAGCAAGGAAGCCTGGGGTTTGCCGATGAATAAGATTCACGTAAGTGTCGCGGACTGGCAAAAGGATATCGCCGAGATTCGGCGCATTCGTGAAGCGGTCTTTGTCGCTGAACAATCGGTCCCACCTGAGCTGGAATGGGATGCGGACGACGCAGACGCAGTGCATTTCCTAGCCTTCGAAGGCGACTTTCCGATCGGTACTGCGCGCCTGCTGCCCAGCGGCGAGATCGGCCGCGTGTCGGTACTCAAGGACTGGCGCGGCCTGAAGGTCGGCGACAAGCTGATGGAAGCGGTGATTGGCGCGGCCGAGCAACGCGGCCAGACCCGGCAATTTCTCAGCGCACAGGTGTATGCGGCACCATTCTACGAGCGCCTGGGCTTCAAGATCGTCAGTGACGAGTTCCTCGAAGTCGGGATTCCGCATGTGGATATGGTGCGCGGGGACTGATCCAATACCGCGCCGCTGCTATCGCCGGCAAGCCAGCTCCCACATTTGACCGAGTACATATTTTGAAATGCGGTCAAGTATGGGAGGGGGCTTGCCCCCGATAGCTATTTCAGCAACGCCAACAATGCCCTCCCTTGCCAGGGCATTTTGCCGTCTACGATTCAACTTGCGCCCTGCCAGGCCGACAAACTGGCACTATCACGCCTAAATGACTCGCAGAGATAACGGACATGTCCCTACGCACCCTGCTCACCGCCCTCCTCCTGGCTGCCAGCTGTTCGGCCATGGCCGACACCGAAGTCGTCAACCTCAGCAACCGCACCAGCGCCGACCTGCTGCCGGTGGCACAGAATTTCATCGGCAAGGACGGCACCGTCAGCGCCTACGGCAACCAGCTTATCGTTAACGCCGACCCCGGCAAGATCCAGGACCTGCGCGCTCTGCTCGCGCAGCTGGACACGCCGGCCAAGCGCCTGCTGATCACGGTCGACAGCAATGAAAACAACCAGCAGAACAGCGGTGACAGCCAGACCCGCATCATCAGCTACGGCACTGCCAGCCGCGACGGTGGCATCCAGCAGATCCAGGCGAGCGAGGGTGTGCCCGCGCTGATCCAGGTCGGCCAGAGCGTCCCCCTGACCACCACCCAGCCGGATGCCTACGGCCGCCCGCAAAATCAGACCCAGTACCGCAATGTCACCCAGGGTTTCTATGTCACCGCCAGCGTTACCGGCGAGACCGTGCACCTGGCGATCAGTACCAACCGTGACCGCATGAGCCAGGAACGTCCCGATGTAGTGAACGTGCAAAGCACCGACACAACCATCAGCGGCCGCCTTGGCGAATGGATTCCACTGGCCGGCATCAATCGCGAGACCCAGGCCGACAAATCCTCTACAACCCGCAGCTACTCTACCCAAGGCCGCGATGACCTGACTGTACGGGTCAAGGTCGACACCCTGAACTGAAGCACCAAAAACTGACTGATGAGTCGTATTAGACTAAAGATGTAGTGCTTGAAAAAAAGCACTACAAAACATTTGACGATCCAAAAAAGCATGGGCATGATGGCCTCGCTCCCGCTAATCAGGGGCCCTGGCAAGGGCCTTCGGATCGCCGCTCTAAGCTACCCACCTGAGCCGATTCGTGTCTGTACCGCCCACAAGGTGTGTTTGACGAGGTTGCGACTGGAACGAAGTTGTCCCGAGGGACGGAAGCTAACCAGGTAACCCGGCAACACGCTGTTGGATCGTACAAAGGCCCACGACGCCCGAAGACCGTTCGCAGTTCGCCCTTACCTGCTCAACTCTCCCTTGAGCCCCATCGTTCATCCCGTCGCCTTCTCCGTCGAACCTGTCTTGAGCGCCTACGCTTCTGATCAGCGAGCAGCCCTGCCCACGCAATGAATGCATGGCTGGCAAACGGATACTTCAAACAAGACGCGACGAGGTTTTTCCCCATGGCACTGACACGCGAACAGCAAATTGCAGCCCTTGAAAAAGATTGGGCTGAAAACCCACGCTGGAAAGGCGTGACCCGCGCTTATTCCGCTGCTGACGTCGTCCGCCTGCGTGGCTCGGTTCAACCTGAGCACACCTTTGCAAAACTCGGCGCCGAGAAGCTGTGGAACCTGGTCACCCAGGGCGCCAAGCCGTCCTTCCGTCCCGACAAAGATTTCGTCAACTGCATGGGCGCCCTCACTGGCGGCCAGGCAGTCCAACAGGTAAAAGCCGGTATCCAGGCGATCTACCTGTCCGGCTGGCAAGTGGCAGCGGACAACAACTCCGCTGAATCCATGTACCCCGACCAATCGCTGTACCCGGTGGACTCCGTGCCAACCGTGGTCAAGCGCATCAACAACTCGTTCCGCCGCGCCGACCAGATCCAGTGGAAAGCCGGTAAAGGCCCGGGCGACGAAGGCTACATCGACTACTTCGCGCCGATCGTGGCTGACGCCGAAGCCGGTTTCGGTGGTGTGCTGAACGCCTACGAACTGATGAAGAGCATGATCGAGGCAGGCGCTGCCGGCGTGCACTTCGAAGACCAACTGGCCTCGGTGAAGAAATGCGGCCACATGGGCGGCAAGGTACTGGTTCCTACCCAGGAAGCTGTACAGAAGCTGACCGCTGCTCGCCTGGCTGCTGACGTTGCCGGCACCCCGACCATCATCCTGGCCCGTACCGACGCCAACGCCGCTGACCTGCTGACCTCGGACTGCGACCCGTACGACCAGCCGTTCGTGACAGGCGAACGCACCCAGGAAGGCTTCTACAAGGTGCGCGCCGGTCTCGACCAGGCCATCGCCCGTGGCCTGGCCTACGCGCCGTACGCCGACCTGATCTGGTGCGAAACCGCCAAGCCGGATCTGGACGAAGCGCGCCGCTTTGCCGAAGCGATCAAGAAGGAATACCCGGACCAACTGCTGTCCTACAACTGCTCGCCTTCCTTTAACTGGAAGAAGAACCTGGACGACGCGACCATCGCCAAGTTCCAGCGCGAACTGTCCGCCATGGGCTACAAGCACCAGTTCATTACCCTGGCCGGCATTCACAACATGTGGCACAGCATGTTCAACCTGGCGCACGACTACGCCCGCAACGACATGACTGCCTACGTGAAGCTGCAGGAGCAGGAATTCGCTGACGCCGCCAAGGGCTACACCTTCGTGGCGCACCAGCAGGAAGTGGGCACTGGCTACTTCGACGACATGACCACCGTGATCCAGGGCGGCACCTCGTCCGTGACCGCGCTGACCGGTTCGACCGAAGAAGAGCAGTTCCACTAAGCACCGCGTACACGGCCACTGCGGCCCCAAGGAAGACCTAACCGCAGTGCCGCACCACAATCACGCCCCGACTGGTTCGGGGCGTTTTTTTTATTTAAAGAACACCAAAATCCAAGGTGGAACTGGCTACAGGGAGTTGGGGATGAGGCCTAGGTCCCGGGGCGTATGAAGATCCAATGTGGGAGCTGGCTTGCCTGCGAAAGCGCTGGGTCAGTCGCCGAATGCATTAACTGACACACCGCATTCGCGAGCAAGCTCGCTCCCACAGGGGATTGGGGATGAGGCCTAGGCCCCCGGGTGCATGGAGATCGAATGTGGGAGCTGGCTTGCCTGCGAAAGCGCTGGGTCAGTCGCCGAATGCACCAACTGACGGATCGCCATCGCGGGCAAGCCCGCTCCCACAGGGGATTGGGGATGAGGCCTAAGTCCCCGGGTGTATGGAGATCGAATGTGGGAGCTGGCTTGCCTGCGAAGGCGGTGGGTCAGGCACCAAATGCATCAGCTGACAGGCCGCCTTCGCGGGCAAGCCCGGCTCCCACAGGGAATGCTGGCTACCTGGGGATTTTGCGCAAAACATTGATCCAGAGCGGTATTTACTCGACTCAAATCAGTTAAAAGATCCCCTCCACCAACTAGCACCACTCCAGCAAGTAACGGCAACTTCCCCCGCCACATGAGAAACAATCGCTTAAACCCCACGCAAACAATATTCATTATCATTTAGCGCATGAAAACTTCGTTACAGGTTAAACAAAACATAATTGGTGAAAAGCCCGCTAATGCCCACACCGCAAGGGCTGCAGCCCCACAAAGGTGCACTATGTCCTTATTCCATCGAATAATTTCGCTATAGGAATTTTACTTGCCCGGTGTTTAGCCATAAAATCACCGCGATTGATTGCAGTGCGACATATCGTCACTGCATCGTTACTTTTTCGAGCTCAGAGACCTTTGCTCTCTGTTAAGGATTTCCAGCATGACCGAAGCGACAGGACTCATGGCCCACAACTGGGGCTTTGCCATTTTCCTCCTCGGTGTTGTCGGCCTCTGCGCCTTCATGCTCGGCGTCTCCAGCCTCCTCGGGTCAAAAGCCTGGGGCCGCAGCAAAAACGAACCGTTCGAGTCCGGCATGCTCCCTACAGGTGGCGCCCGCTTGCGGCTCTCAGCCAAATTCTATCTGGTCGCGATGCTCTTCGTGATCTTCGACATCGAAGCCCTCTTTCTCTTTGCCTGGTCTGTGTCCGTCCGCGAAAGCGGCTGGACCGGATTCGTCGAAGCCCTCGTTTTCATAGCAATTCTGTTGGCAGGCCTTGTCTACCTATTCCGAGTGGGCGCCCTTGACTGGGCTCCGGAAGCTCGTCGTAAGCGGCAAGCGAAGCTGAAACAATGAGGCTTTGGCGATGCAATACAATCTCACCAGGATCGACCCGGATGCTCCTAACGAGCAGTACCCCATCGGCGAACGGGAAACCGTTTCCGACCCGTTAGAAGACCAAGTCCACAAAAACATCTACATGGGCAAGCTGGAAGACGTGCTGAGTGGCGCGGTCAACTGGGGGCGTAAAAACTCCCTGTGGCCGTACAACTTCGGTCTTTCGTGCTGCTACGTGGAAATGACCACCGCCTTCACGGCGCCCCACGACATCGCGCGCTTTGGCGCGGAAGTTATCCGGGCATCGCCGCGCCAGGCGGATTTCATGGTTATCGCCGGAACCTGCTTCATCAAGATGGCGCCGATCATTCAGCGTCTCTACGAGCAAATGCTCGAGCCGAAGTGGGTTATCTCCATGGGTTCGTGCGCCAACTCCGGTGGCATGTACGACATCTACTCCGTGGTTCAGGGGGTGGACAAGTTCCTGCCCGTGGACGTCTACGTGCCTGGCTGCCCGCCTCGCCCTGAAGCTTTCCTGCAAGGCTTGATGCTGTTGCAGGAGTCGATTGGCAAGGAGCGTCGCCCGCTTTCCTGGGTCGTCGGCGATCAAGGCGTGTACCGCGCCGAGATGCCTTCGCAAAAGGAACAGCGCCGCGAACAGCGAATCGCAGTCACCAACCTGCGCAGCCCCGACGAAGTCTGATCCAGCCCCGCTTCTTTTATAGAACGAAAACCTGGCTTCATTCTTTACGTTGACCGAAAGCGATAAAAAACCATGACTACAGGCAGTGCTCTGTACATCCCGCCTTATAAGGCAGACGACCAGGATGTGGTCGTCGAACTCAATAACCGTTTTGGCCCTGACGCCTTCACCGCCCAGGCCACACGCACCGGTATGCCGGTGCTGTGGGTGGCGCGTGCCAAGCTTGTCGAAGTCCTGACCTTCCTGCGCAACCTGCCCAAGCCGTACGTCATGCTCTATGACCTGCATGGCGTGGACGAGCGTCTGCGCACCAAGCGCCAGGGGCTGCCGAGCGGCGCCGACTTCACCGTGTTCTATCACCTGCTGTCGATCGAACGTAACAGCGACGTGATGATCAAGGTCGCCCTGTCCGAAAGCGACCTGAGCGTACCGACCGTGACCGGTATCTGGCCGAACGCCAGCTGGTACGAGCGTGAAGTCTGGGACATGTTCGGGATCGACTTCCCGGGCCACCCGCACCTGACGCGCATCATGATGCCGCCGACCTGGGAAGGTCACCCGCTGCGCAAGGACTTCCCTGCGCGCGCCACCGAATTCGACCCGTTCAGCCTCAACCTCGCCAAGCAACAGCTTGAAGAAGAGGCTGCGCGCTTCCGTCCGGAAGACTGGGGCATGAAGCGCTCCGGCACCAACGAGGACTACATGTTCCTCAACCTGGGCCCGAACCACCCTTCGGCTCACGGTGCGTTCCGCATCATCCTGCAACTGGACGGCGAAGAAATCGTCGACTGCGTGCCGGACATCGGCTACCACCACCGTGGTGCCGAGAAGATGGCCGAGCGTCAGTCCTGGCACAGCTTCATCCCGTACACCGACCGTATCGACTACCTCGGCGGCGTGATGAACAACCTGCCGTACGTGCTCTCGGTCGAGAAGCTGGCCGGCATCAAGGTCCCGGACCGCGTCGACACCATCCGCATCATGATGGCCGAGTTCTTCCGGATCACCAGCCACCTGCTGTTCCTGGGTACCTATATCCAGGACGTCGGCGCCATGACCCCGGTGTTCTTCACCTTCACCGACCGTCAGCGCGCCTACAAGGTCATCGAGGCCATCACCGGTTTCCGCCTGCACCCGGCCTGGTACCGCATCGGCGGTGTCGCCCATGACCTGCCTAACGGCTGGGAACGCCTGGTCAAGGAATTCATCGACTGGATGCCCAAGCGTCTGGACGAGTACCAGAAAGCCGCGCTGGACAACAGCATCCTCAAGGGCCGCACCATCGGCGTTGCCCAGTACAACACCAAGGAAGCCCTGGAATGGGGCGTCACCGGTGCTGGCCTGCGTTCCACCGGTTGCGATTTCGACCTGCGTAAAGCGCGCCCGTACTCCGGCTACGAGAACTTCGAATTCGAAGTCCCGCTGGCGGCCAATGGCGATGCCTACGACCGTTGCATCGTGCGCGTCGAAGAAATGCGCCAGAGCCTGAAGATCATCGAGCAGTGCATGCGCAACATGCCGGCCGGCCCGTATAAGGCGGATCACCCGCTGACCACGCCGCCGCCGAAAGAGCGCACGCTGCAGCACATCGAAACCCTGATCACGCACTTCCTGCAAGTTTCGTGGGGCCCGGTGATGCCGGCCAACGAATCCTTCCAGATGATCGAAGCGACCAAGGGTATCAACAGTTATTACCTGACGAGCGATGGCGGCACCATGAGCTACCGCACCCGGATTCGTACCCCAAGCTTCGCGCACTTGCAGCAGATCCCTTCGGTGATCAAAGGCGAGATGGTCGCGGACTTGATTGCGTACCTGGGTAGTATCGATTTCGTTATGGCCGACGTGGACCGCTAAGCATGAACAGCACGCTTATCCAGACAGACCGTTTCACCCTCAGTGAAACCGAGCGCTCGGCCATCGAGCACGAGCTGCATCACTACGAAGACCCGCGCGCGGCGTCGATCGAAGCCCTGAAGATCGTCCAGAAGGAACGTGGCTGGGTGCCGGACGGCGCCCTCTACGCCATTGGCGAGATCCTCGGCATCCCGGCCAGTGATGTTGAAGGTGTGGCAACGTTCTACAGCCAGATCTTCCGCCAGCCCGTGGGCCGCCACATCATTCGCGTGTGCGACAGCATGGTCTGCTACATCGGTGGCCACGAGTCGGTGGTCAGCGAAATCCAGAACAAGCTGGGCATCGGCCTTGGCCAAACCACCCCGGACGGCCGCTTCACGCTGCTGCCGGTGTGCTGCCTGGGCAACTGCGACAAGGCGCCGGCGTTGATGATCGACGACGACACATTCGGTGACGTGCAGCCTGCTGGCGTGACCCAATTGCTCGAGGGCTACCCATGACCCTTACATCTTTCGGCCCGGCCAACCTGATCAAGCGTTCGCCTGAGACCCACCCACTGACCTGGCGCCTGCGTGACGATGCCGAGCCGGTATGGCTCGACGAGTACCAGGCCAAGAACGGCTACGCCGCTGCGCGCAAAGCCTTCGCCGACATGGCCCAGGACGATATCGTCCAGACCGTGAAAGACGCCGGCCTCAAAGGTCGCGGCGGTGCAGGCTTCCCCACGGGCGTGAAGTGGGGCCTGATGCCCAAGGACGAATCCATCAACATCCGCTACCTGCTGTGCAACGCGGATGAAATGGAGCCGAACACCTGGAAAGACCGCATGTTGATGGAGCAACTGCCCCATCTGCTGATCGAAGGCATGCTGATCAGCGCCCGCGCGCTGAAAACCTACCGCGGCTACATCTTCCTGCGTGGCGAATACACCACCGCCGCCAAGCACCTCAACCGTGCCGTGGCAGAAGCCAAGGCCGCAGGCCTGCTGGGCAAGAACATCCTCGGTTCGGGTTTTGACTTCGAACTGTTCGTGCACACCGGCGCCGGGCGTTACATCTGCGGTGAAGAAACCGCACTGATCAACTCCCTCGAAGGCCGCCGCGCCAACCCGCGCTCCAAGCCGCCCTTCCCTGCCGCCGTGGGCGTGTGGGGCAAGCCGACCTGCGTGAACAACGTCGAGACCCTGTGCAACGTGCCGGCGATCATCGCCGACGGCGTCGACTGGTACAAATCGTTGGCCCGCGAAGGCAGCGAAGACATGGGCACCAAGCTCATGGGCTTCTCCGGCAAGGTCAAGAACCCGGGCCTGTGGGAGCTGCCTTTCGGCGTGACCGCCCGCGAGCTGTTCGAGGACTACGCCGGCGGCATGCGCGACGGCTACACCTTGAAAGCCTGGCAGCCAGGCGGTGCCGGTACCGGCTTCCTGTTGCCCGAGCACCTCGACGCACAGATGTATGCCGGCGGCATCGGCAAGGTCGGCACCCGGATGGGTACCGGCCTGGCGATGGCGGTGGACAACACCGTGAACATGGTCTCGCTGCTGCGCAACATGGAGCAGTTCTTTGCCCGTGAATCGTGCGGTTTCTGCACCCCATGCCGCGACGGTCTGCCGTGGAGCGTCAAGCTGCTGATGGCCCTGGAAAACGGCGAAGGCCGCGAGGGTGACATCGAGACCCTGCTGGGTCTGGTCGGTTTCCTCGGCCCAGGCAAGACCTTCTGTGCTCACGCACCGGGCGCCGTGGAGCCATTGGGCAGCGCAATCAAATACTTCCGCTCGGAGTTCGAAGCCGGCATCGCGCCTACCAGCGCCGCCGTCCCGCCTCTGGCGAGGCCGATCGTAGTCGGCGCGTAACGCTTAAAGAGCGAAGGGTCCGTGCCCTTCGCTTTCTCATGTGCTGACGCCGTCAAGGCTGTGTAGATGCACATGAATAACAAGATTCCATTAGCCACGCCCGCTGACAACGGGCCAACGAAGAACTTTGAACCATGGCCACTATCCACGTAGACGGCAAAGCGCTCGAAGTCGATGGGGCGGACAACCTGTTACAGGCGTGTCTGTCACTAGGCCTCGACATCCCTTATTTCTGCTGGCACCCCGCGCTTGGTAGCGTCGGTGCCTGTCGCCAGTGTGCGGTCAAGCAATACACCGACGAGAACGACACCCGTGGTCGTATCGTCATGTCCTGCATGACCCCAGCCACCGACAACACCTGGATTTCCATCGACGATGATGAATCCAAGGCGTTCCGCGCCAGCGTTGTCGAATGGCTGATGACCAACCACCCCCACGACTGCCCGGTCTGTGAGGAAGGCGGTCACTGCCACCTGCAAGACATGACGGTGATGACCGGCCACAACGAGCGTCGTTATCGCTTCACCAAGCGTACCCACCAGAACCAGGACCTCGGCCCGTTCATTTCCCACGAGATGAACCGCTGCATCGCCTGCTATCGCTGCGTGCGCTTCTATAAAGACTACGCCGGCGGCACCGACCTGGGCGTCTTCGGCGCCCACGACAACGTGTACTTCGGTCGCGTTGAAGACGGCGTGCTCGAAAGCGAGTTCTCCGGCAACCTCACCGAGGTCTGCCCGACCGGTGTGTTCACCGACAAGACTCACTCCGAGCGCTACAACCGTAAGTGGGACATGCAGTTCTCGCCGAGCATCTGCCATGGCTGCTCCAGCGGTTGCAACATCTCCCCGGGCGAGCGCTACGGCGAACTGCGTCGGATCGAAAACCGCTTCAACGGTTCGGTCAACCAGTACTTCCTGTGTGACCGTGGCCGCTTCGGCTATGGCTACGTCAACCGCGAAGACCGCCCACGCCAGCCGCTGCTGGCCGGTGGCGCCAAGCTGAGCCTGGACGCGGCGCTGGATAAAGCCGCCGACCTGCTGCGCGGGCGCAACATCGTCGGTATCGGTTCGCCACGCGCCAGCCTTGAAAGCAACTACGCGTTGCGCGAGCTGGTCGGTGCCGAGCACTTCTACTCCGGTATCGAAGCCGGTGAACTGGAGCGCATCCGCCTGGTGCTGCAAGTGCTGAACGACAGCCCGCTGCCCGTGCCGAACATGCGCGACATCGAAGACCACGACGCCATCTTCGTGCTCGGTGAAGACCTGACCCAGACCGCTGCTCGCATCGCCCTGTCGCTGCGCCAGTCGGTCAAGGGCAAGGCTGAAGACATGGCCGAGGCCATGCGCGTACAGCCGTGGCTCGACGCCGCCGTGAAAAACATCGGCCAGCACGCGCTGAACCCACTGTTTATCGCCAGCCTGGCTGAAACCAAGCTCGACGACATCGCCGAAGAATGCGTACACGCAGCCCCCGACGACCTGGCCCGCATCGGTTTCGCCGTGGCCCACGCCCTTGACGCCAGCGCGCCTGCCGTCGACGGCCTGGACACTGAAGCCGTCGAACTGGCCCAGCGCATCGCCGACGCCCTGCTCGCGGCCAAGCGTCCGTTGATCATTGCCGGTACCTCGCTGGGTTCCAAGGCGCTGATCGAGGCGGCTGCCAACATCGCCAAGGCCCTGAAGCTACGCGACAAGAACGGTTCCATCAGCCTCGTCGTGCCGGAAGCCAACAGCCTTGGCCTGGCCATGCTCGGTGGCGAATCGCTGGACGCGGCGCTGCAAACCGTGATCGACGGCAACGCCGACGCCATCGTGGTGCTGGAAAACGACCTGTACACCCGCACCGATGCCGCCAAGGTTGATGCTGCGCTCGACGCCGCCAAGGTGCTGATCGTTGCCGACCACCAGAAGACCGCCACCAGCGAACGTGCCGACCTGGTCCTGCCAGCCGCCACCTTCGCCGAAGGCGACGGTACCCTGGTCAGCCAGGAAGGCCGCGCCCAGCGCTTCTTCCAGGTGTTCGATCCGAAGTACATGGACGCCAGCATCCTGGTTCACGAAGGCTGGCGCTGGCTGCATGCCCTGCGCGCGACCCTGCTGAACCAGCCGATCGACTGGACCCAGCTCGACCACGTCACCGCTGCCGCCGCCGCAAGCGCACCGCAGCTGGCACGTATCGTCGATGCTGCACCGTCCGCCTCGTTCCGCATCAAGGGCTTGAAACTGGCCCGCGAACCGCTGCGTTACTCCGGTCGTACCGCCATGCGTGCTGATATCAGCGTGCACGAGCCGCGTACCCCGCAAGACCCGGACACCGCGTTTGCCTTCTCCATGGAAGGTTACTCGGGTTCGGTCGAGCCGCGTCAGCAAGTGCCATTTGCCTGGTCGCCGGGCTGGAACTCGCCGCAGGCCTGGAACAAGTTCCAGGACGAAGTCGGTGGTCACATCCGTGCTGGCGACCCGGGCACCCGCCTGATCGAAAGCACAGGTGATTCGCTGAACTGGTTCGCCGCGGTACCGCGTCCGTTCAACCCGGCCCAGGGCACCTGGCAGGTTGTGCCGTTCTTCCACCTGTTCGGCAGTGAAGAAACCTCTTCCAAAGCCGCGCCGGTACAAGAACGCATTCCAGCCGCCTATGTGTCCGTGGCCAAGTCCGAAGCCGACCGCCTGGGCGTCAACGACGGCGCCCTGCTCAGCCTCAACGTGGCTGGCCAGACCCTGCGCCTGCCGCTGCGCATCAACGAAGAGTTGGGTGCCGGCCTGGTTGCACTGCCCAAAGGCTTCGCCGGTATTCCAGCGGCGATCTTTGGCAAAACCGTTGACGGTCTGCAGGAGGCAGCGCAATGACCTGGTTCACCCCTGAAGTGATCGACGTGATCATCGCGGTCGTCAAGGCCATCGTGATCCTGTTGGCCGTGGTCGTCGCGGGCGCCCTGCTCAGCTTCGTCGAACGTCGCCTGTTGGGCTGGTGGCAGGACCGTTATGGTCCGAACCGCGTTGGCCCGTTCGGTATGTTCCAGATCGCCGCCGACATGCTGAAAATGTTCTTCAAGGAAGACTGGACCCCGCCGTTTGCCGACAAGGTGATCTTCACCCTGGCACCCGTCGTGGCCATGAGCGCCTTGCTGATCGCCTTCGCGATCATCCCGATCACCCCGACCTGGGGCGTCGCGGACCTGAACATCGGCTTGCTGTTCTTCTTCGCCATGGCCGGCCTGTCGGTCTACGCGGTGCTGTTCGCCGGTTGGTCGAGCAACAACAAGTTCGCCCTGCTGGGCAGCTTGCGGGCCTCGGCCCAGACCGTCTCCTACGAAGTGTTCATGGGCCTCGCGCTGATGGGCATCGTGGTGCAGGTCGGCTCGTTCAACATGCGCGACATCGTCGAGTACCAGGCGCAGAACCTGTGGTTCATCATTCCGCAGTTCTTCGGCTTCTGTACTTTCTTCATCGCTGGTGTGGCCGTGACTCACCGTCACCCGTTCGACCAGCCGGAAGCGGAACAGGAACTGGCCGACGGTTACCACATTGAATACGCCGGCATGAAATGGGGCATGTTCTTCGTCGGTGAATACATCGGCATCATCTTGATCTCGGCCCTGCTGGTCACGCTGTTCTTCGGCGGCTGGCACGGTCCGTTCGGCATCCTGCCGCAGTTGGCGTTCTTCTGGTTCTTCCTGAAGACCGCGTTCTTCATCATGTTGTTTATCCTGCTGCGCGCTTCCATCCCGCGTCCACGGTATGACCAGGTGATGGATTTCAGCTGGCGTTTCTGCCTGCCGCTGACCCTGATCAATTTGCTGGTGACGGCTGCCGTTGTGTTGTTGAACACGCCAGCCGGCGCGGTTCAGTGAGGATTTGACCCATGTTCAAATATATTGGCGACATCGTTAAGGGTACCGGTACCCAGTTGCGAAGCCTGGTGATGGTTTTCGGCCATGGCTTCCGCAAACGCGACACCCTGCAATACCCGGAAGAAGCGGTGTACCTGCCGCCGCGCTATCGCGGCCGCATCGTGCTGACCCGTGACCCCGATGGCGAGGAGCGTTGCGTAGCCTGCAACCTGTGCGCCGTGGCGTGCCCGGTGGGTTGCATCTCCCTGCAGAAAGCTGAAACCGAAGACGGTCGCTGGTACCCGGACTTCTTCCGCATCAACTTCTCGCGCTGCATTTTCTGCGGCCTCTGCGAGGAAGCTTGCCCGACCACCGCAATCCAGCTGACACCGGATTTCGAGATGGCCGAGTTCAAACGTCAGGACCTGGTGTACGAGAAAGAAGATCTGCTGATCTCTGGTCCCGGTAAAAACCCTGATTACAACTTCTATCGTGTTGCGGGTATGGCCGTTGCCGGTAAGCCGAAAGGCGCCGCACAAAACGAAGCCGAGCCGATCAACGTGAAGAGCTTGCTGCCTTAAGGAAGAAAGATGGAATTCGCTTTCTATTTCGCATCGGGTATTGCAGTGGTGTCCACGCTTCGCGTGATCACCAACACCAACCCCGTGCACGCCCTGCTCTACCTGATCATTTCGCTGATTGCCGTGGCCATGACCTTCTTCAGCCTCGGCGCACCGTTCGCCGGTGTACTGGAAGTGATTGCCTACGCCGGCGCCATCATGGTGCTGTTCGTGTTTGTGGTGATGATGCTCAACCTGGGGCCGGCCTCGGTCGCCCAGGAGCGCGTCTGGCTCAAGCCCGGCATCTGGCTCGGCCCGGTGATCCTGGCAGCCCTGCTGCTGGCTGAACTGCTGTATGTGCTGTTCGCTCACCAGAGCGGCCAGGCCATCGGCCACACCACCGTGGACGCGAAAGCCGTGGGCGTCAGCCTGTTCGGCCCGTACCTGCTGGTGGTCGAACTGGCTTCGATGCTGCTGCTCGCTGCAGCCATCACTGCCTTCCACTTGGGCCGCAACGAAGCCAAGGAGCAATGACGATGCCTGCTATCCCTTTGGAGCATGGTCTGGCGGTCGCCGGCATCCTGTTCTGCCTTGGCCTGGTCGGCCTGATGGTCCGCCGTAACATTCTGTTCGTGTTGATGAGCCTGGAAATCATGATGAACGCCGCTGCACTGGCATTCATCGTGGCCGGTAGCCGTTGGGGC
Source organism: Pseudomonas sp. PS01298 (assembly GCF_029959745.1). Lineage (NCBI taxonomy): Bacteria > Pseudomonadati > Pseudomonadota > Gammaproteobacteria > Pseudomonadales > Pseudomonadaceae > Pseudomonas > Pseudomonas sp. PS01298. The sequence continues at coordinate 38,639 of NZ_JASCPP010000050.1, forward strand.
CAGCCGGATGGACAAGTGATGTTCATCCTGGTGATCAGCCTGGCAGCCGCCGAGGCCAGTATCGGCCTGGCGATCCTGCTGCAGCTGTATCGTCGCTTCCACACGCTTGATATCGACGCTGCCAGTGAGATGCGCGGATGAACATGATCTTTCTGACTTTCGTATTTCCCCTGATCGGTTTCCTGCTGCTGTCGTTCTCCCGTGGACGCTGGTCGGAAAACCTGTCTGCCCTGATCGGCGTGGGTTCCATTGGCCTGTCGGCGATTGTCGCCGCCTACGTCATCTGGCAATTCAACGTGGCACCGCCGGAAGGCGGCCACTACACCCTGGTGCTGTGGCAGTGGATGTCGGTGGAGGGCTTCAAGCCCAACTTCGCCCTCTACATCGATGGCCTGTCGATCACCATGCTCGGCGTGGTCGTCGGCGTGGGCTTCCTGATCCACCTGTTCGCGTCCTGGTACATGCGCGGTGAAGCCGGTTACTCGCGCTTCTTCTCGTACACCAACCTGTTTATCGCCAGCATGCTGTTCCTGGTGCTCGGCGATAACCTGTTGTTCCTGTACTTCGGCTGGGAAGGCGTGGGCCTGTGCTCGTACCTGTTGATCGGTTTCTACTACAGCAACCGCAACAACGGTAACGCGGCACTCAAGGCCTTTATCGTGACCCGGATCGGCGACGTGTTCATGGCCATCGGCCTGTTCATCCTGTTCCAACAAGTGGGCACGCTGAACATCCAGGAACTGCTGGTGCTGGCACCGCAGAAATTCCAGGTCGGCGACTTCTGGATCACCCTGGCGACCCTGATGCTGCTGGGCGGCGCCGTGGGTAAATCGGCGCAACTGCCGCTGCAAACCTGGCTGGCGGATGCCATGGCCGGTCCTACCCCGGTTTCCGCACTGATTCACGCGGCAACCATGGTGACCGCCGGTGTCTACCTGATCGCACGTACCCATGGCCTGTTCACCCTGGCGCCGGAAATCCTGCACCTGGTGGGCCTGGTCGGCGGCGTGACCCTGGTACTGGCCGGCTTCGCCGCGCTGGTGCAGACCGACATCAAGCGGATCCTCGCCTACTCGACCATGAGCCAGATCGGCTACATGTTCCTGGCCCTGGGCGTCGGCGCCTGGGACGCGGCGATCTTCCACCTGATGACCCACGCCTTCTTTAAAGCCCTGCTGTTCCTTGCTTCCGGTGCGGTGATCGTTGCCTGCCACCACGAGCAGAACATCTTCAAGATGGGCGGCCTGTGGAAGAAACTGCCACTGGCCTACGCCAGCTTCATCGTCGGTGGTGCCGCACTCGCAGCCCTGCCACTGGTGACCGCAGGTTTCTACTCGAAAGACGAAATCCTCTGGGAAGCCTTTGCCAGCGGTAACCAGAACCTGCTGTACGCAGGCCTGGTCGGTGCCTTCATGACCTCGCTGTACACCTTCCGCCTGATCTTCATCACCTTCCACGGTGAAGCCAAGACCGAAGCACACGCAGGCCACGGCATCTCCCACTGGTTGCCACTGTCGGTGCTGATCATCCTGTCGACCTTCATCGGCGCCATGATCACTCCGCCACTGGCCGGCGTCCTGCCGGAAAGCGCTGGCCATGCCGGCGGTGCCGCCAAGCACAGCCTGGAGATCGCCTCGGGCGCCATCGCCATCGCCGGTATCCTGCTGGCGGCCCTGCTGTTCCTCGGCAAGCGCCGCTTCGTCACGGCCGTTGCCAACAGTGGCATTGGCCGCTTCCTTTCGGCCTGGTGGTTCGCCGCCTGGGGCTTCGACTGGATCTACGACAAACTGTTCGTCAAGCCCTACCTCGCCATCAGCCATGTACTGCGCAAAGACCCGCTCGACCAGACCATCGGTTTGATCCCGCGCGCCGCCAAGGGTGGTCACACTGCCCTGAGCCGCAGCGAGACTGGCCAATTGCGTTGGTATGCAGCTTCCATGGCGGCTGGTGCCGTCCTGGTGATCGGCGCCATTGTTGTGGTAGCGGTCTGATATGAACTTTGCGAACTTGCGAAAGGAAACGAGCCCGTCATGATTCTGCCCTGGCTAATCCTGATCCCCTTTATCGGCGGCCTGCTCTGCTGGATGGGTGAACGCTTCGGCGCCACCCTCCCCCGCTGGATTGCGTTGCTGACCATGTCCCTGGAACTCGCTCTCGGCCTCTGGCTGTGGGCCCACGGCGACTATTCATTTGCTCCGGCGCCTGGCGCCGATCCGACCTGGGCGCTTGAGTTCAAGCACGTCTGGATCCAGCGCTTCGGCATCAACGTGCACCTGGCCCTCGACGGCCTGTCGCTGTTGATGATCCTGCTGACCGGCCTGCTGGGTATCCTCTCGGTACTCTGCTCCTGGAAAGAGATTCAGCGTCACGTGGGCTTCTTCCACCTGAACCTGATGTGGATCCTGGGCGGTGTGGTTGGCGTGTTCCTCGCCCTCGACCTGTTCATGTTCTTCTTCTTCTGGGAAATGATGCTGGTGCCGATGTACTTCCTCATCGCGCTCTGGGGTCACAGTTCTTCGGACGGCAAGAAAACCCGGATCTACGCGGCGACCAAGTTCTTCATCTTCACCCAGGCTTCCGGCCTGATCATGTTGGTGGCGATCCTGGGCCTGGTACTGGTCAACTTCAACAACACCGGCGTGATTACCTTCAACTACGCCGACCTGTTGAAAACCAAGATGTCGCTGACCACCGAGTACATCCTGATGCTGGGCTTCTTCATCGCGTTCGCGGTGAAGCTGCCGGTGGTGCCGTTCCACTCCTGGCTGCCGGATGCGCACGCCCAGGCGCCAACCGCAGGTTCTGTGGACTTGGCCGGTATCCTGCTGAAGACCGCTGCTTATGGCCTGCTGCGTTTCGCCCTGCCGCTGTTCCCGAATGCCTCGGCCGAGTTTGCGCCGATCGCCATGACCCTGGGTCTGATCGGGATCTTCTACGGTGCCTTCCTGGCCTTCGCACAAACCGACATCAAGCGCCTGATTGCCTTCTCGTCCGTTTCCCACATGGGCTTCGTACTGATCGGCATCTACTCCGGCAGCCAACTGGCGCTGCAAGGCGCGGTGATCCAGATGTTGGCCCACGGTGTTTCTGCCGCTGCCCTGTTTATCCTGAGTGGCCAGCTGTACGAGCGCCTGCACACCCGTGACATGCGTGAAATGGGTGGCGTGTGGTCGCGCATCGCATACCTGCCGGCGATCAGCCTGTTCTTCGCCGCCGCGTCCCTGGGCTTGCCGGGTACCGGTAACTTCATCGGCGAGTTCCTGATCCTGATGGGGTCGTTCGTCCAGACGCCTTGGATCAGTGCCATCGCGACGTCCGGCCTGGTGTTCGGTTCGGTCTACTCGCTGATCATGATCCACCGCGCGTACTTCGGCCCGGCCAAGTCCGACACCGTCCTGCAAGGGATGGATGCTCGCGAACTGATCATGGTGCTCGGCCTTGCGGTATTGCTGATCTACATCGGCGTGTACCCGCAACCGTTCCTGGACACTTCTGCCGCAACGATGCATGGCGTGCAGCAGTGGTTCGGCACCGCCTTCTCTCAACTCGCTTCGGCCCGGTAAGAGCGCTATGGAATTCACGATCCAACACTTTATCGCGCTTGCGCCGCTGCTGATCACCAGCCTCACCATCGTGGTGGTGATGCTGGCGATCGCCTGGCGCCGCAATCACTCGCAAACGTTCCTGCTGTCCTGTGCCGGTTTGAACCTGGCCCTGCTGTCGATCATCCCGGCCCTCAAGGTCGCGCCACTGGCGGTCACCCCGCTGATGATGGTCGATGACTTCGCGCTGCTGTATATCGCGTTGATCCTGGTGGCGACACTGGCCTGCGTCACCCTCGCCCACGCCTACCTCGGCGAGGGCGGCACCGGCTACCCAGGCAACAAGGAAGAGCTGTACCTGCTGATCCTGCTGGCTGCGGCCGGCGGTATCGTGCTGGTCAGCGCGCAGCACCTGGCTGGCTTGTTCATCGGCCTGGAACTGCTGTCGATCCCGACCTACGGCCTGGTGGCCTACGCCTTCTTCAACAAGCGCTCCCTGGAAGCCGGCATCAAGTACATGGTGCTGTCGGCGGCCGGTTCCGCGTTCCTGTTGTTCGGCATGGCCCTGCTCTACGCCGAAGCCGGCAGCCTGAGCTTCACCGGTATCGGCCACGCCCTGGCCGCCACCAACAGCCCGGCGCCGATTGCCCAGTTGGGCCTGGCGATGATGCTGATCGGCCTGGCGTTCAAGCTGTCGCTGGTGCCGTTCCACCTGTGGACCCCGGACGTGTACGAAGGCGCCCCGGCGCCGGTGGCCGCGTTCCTGGCGACCGCGTCGAAAGTGGCGGTGTTTGCGGTGATGGTGCGTCTGTTCCAGATCTCGCCAGCGGCCAACACCGGGGTGCTGAGCAACGTGCTGACCGTGATCGCCATCGCGTCGATCCTGTTCGGTAACCTGCTGGCCCTGACCCAGAATAACCTCAAGCGTCTGCTCGGTTACTCGTCCATCGCCCACTTCGGCTACCTGCTGATCGCCCTGGTGGCGAGCAAAGGCCTGGCCGTGGAAGCCATCGGCGTGTACCTGGTCACCTACGTGATCACCAGCCTCGGCGCGTTCGGCGTGATTACCCTGATGTCCTCGCCGTACAAAGGCCGTGACGCCGACGCCCTGTACGAATACCGCGGCCTGTTCTGGCGCCGTCCGTACCTGACCGCCGTACTGACTGTGATGATGTTGTCCCTGGCCGGTATCCCGCTGACTGCAGGTTTCATCGGCAAGTTCTACATTGTCGCTACCGGTGTCGAAGCCCACGAATGGTGGCTGGTTGCCTCGCTGGTGCTGGGCAGCGCCATCGGCGTGTTCTACTACCTGCGCGTGATGGTCACCCTGTACCTGATCGAGCCAAACCTGCGCCGCGTGGACGCCGAGCTGCATTGGGAACAGAAGGCAGGCGGCGTGATGCTGCTGGCCATCGCCCTGCTCGCGTTCTTCCTGGGCGTGTACCCACAACCGTTGCTCACCCTGGTGCAGCACGCGGTACTGGGCGTTTGATCGCTTAGCAGGATGCAGTCAACAGAAACGGCACCTTCGGGTGCCGTTTTTGCGTTCTGGGCAATCACCAGGCAAAGCTTACGCGACCGACTACGCCGCCCCTCCCCCTTCACCGCGAAACGCACTGGGGCTCACCCCCGTCCAGCGCTTGAACGCCCGCCGAAAACTGCGCACATCGCTGTAGCCGACTTCCTCGGTGATGCGCTCGATAGACAATCCCGGATTGCCCAGCAGCCCCATGGTCCGGGCGCGACGAACCTGCTCCAGCAAGGCCTCGAAGGTCAGCCCGTGTTCGGTCAGGCGCCGACGCAGGGTGCGCCCGCTCATGTTCAGGTCACTCGCAACCTTCTCCAAGTGGCTGCCCTGCAAGTCGCGGGAAATTGCGCGCTCCACCGCCTGGATAAGGTCCATCTTCTGGTGCAGCTGGGCACTCTCCAACTCCAGCAACTCCAGGGCCTGGCGCAGCGCCAGGGCATGGTGATTGGGCAAGCGCACATCCAGCCAATGGGGCGCCAGCACCATGCGGTTGTGCAGGCAGCCGAAACGCACATCGGCGCCAAACAGCTGCGGGTACTGCGCCGCATAAGGCGGTGCGGCATGCACGAACTCCACGCGCAGCGGCATGAATTCAGCCCCCACGAGTGCGCGGCCATACACCATCAGGCTGGCGAAGAATTCCTCGGCGGCAAACACCTGGACCTCGGCATACGGCAGCAGGCACTCGACGTCGATAAACACCTCGTGGGGCCCTTCATGCGTGCGGGTGGTGGCGATGCCCCCGGAGGTGTGCTGATGGCGCTCGCCGATGGCAAACGCATCGCGCAAGGTCTTGCACAGGGAAATCACGTGGCCGAGCAAGCCGAGGGTGCCGAGCACATTCTGATGGCCCACCCACAACCCCAGGCCCTGGTCGGGCAACACCCTCAGCGCACGCTGGATCATCGCCACGGCCTGGCGATAGGAAATGCGTTGGGCCGGGTCATCCAGGTCGGCCAGGGTGAACCCCAGGCCACGGCACAGGGCCTCGGCATTGGCGCCTTTCTGCGCCACCACCTGCCCGAGCGTCTGCAACAGGAACGGCGACACAAGCGCCAACTCAAAGTGCGGGTCTACGGCTTTCCTTTGCATGGCTCACGGGTTCCTGACTGAGTGCTTCAGTTCTTGTTTTGGAAACATCCTGTTAATCATAGGCGCTTGCAAGAGCCGCTGCACCATGAGTGAAAACTGTCCGGCAAAGTCCCCCTATCTGGCCGCCAAAACCCTGCCCTGCCGGGCGTCCAGGGCTTATTTCTATGGGCCAGCGGTGCCCTAACAATAATAAAGAGGCCAGACATGAACCCCACCCGTGCGTTTCACCCACTGCCGTTCGCCCTGTTGAGCCTGATCAGCCTGCCGGCCCTGGCCACCGAAGGCGGCGTCGACAACATCGGCCCCGGCACTGACGGCTTCTACATCCTGCCCCTGGATGTGAACAACCTGCCGGACCATATGTTCGCCTTCAACCTGTACTACAACCACTACGAAGCGCGGAAATTGGACATCAGCTCCCTGGGCGGCAAGGTGCCGGACGTGCGCATCAAGTCCGACGCGATCATCCCGCGCCTGGACTACCTGAGCCCGGTGCGCATTTTCGGCGGGCGCCTGGGCGGCTACATTGCCCAGCCCTACCTCAAGCAACAGGTGGCGCTGTTCGGTATGTCGGACCAGCGCGAAAGCATGGGCGACACCACCGTGGCGCCGATCATCCTGTGGGACATGGGCCCCCGCCTGACCTTGGCCACCGCCGTGGAGATCACCCTGCCCACCGGCGAATACGACGCCTCGCGTTTGGCCAACACCAGCAACAATTTCTACACCTATAAACCGTTGGTCTCGGCGACCTGGATGCCTGACGACCGCACTGAACTGTCGATCAAGGCTACTTACAGCTTCAACAAGGAAAATCACGACACCGACTACCGCTCCGGGCAGATTTTTCACTTCGATTATTCGGCCAGCTACAAGGTCACTGACAACCTGAGCCTGGGGGTGAATGGTTACTACCTCAAGCAGACTACCGACGATAAGCAGTACGGGCACACTGTGGTGAATATCTTTGGCGAGGAGGTGAACGACGGGGTGCGCGGACAGGTTTTTGCGATCGGCCCGGCGGTGTATTTCACCTTTCTCAAGTACGCCAGCGCAGAGGTGCGGTGGGCCAAGGAGTTTGATGTGGAGAATCGGCCGGAGGGGGATATGTTGTGGGCCAAGGTGACGATTCCGTTTGCTTTGTGAGGCTTTTTTTGGGGGGGGTGGTGGTGTACATATCCGTTATTTGGGTAATGGCTGCGTATGGTTCCGCTCTTACAGCGGGTCACTTTTGAACAGCGCAAAAGTAACCAAAACGCTCTTGCCCCAACACTCGGCACCTCGCCTAGGCTCGGTGTGCCCTCACTCCGGCTTGAATCCGTGGGCCGCCGCAATGGGCCATCCTTGGCCCAGTGCGGCTAACCCGGCGTCCTGCCGGGTTACCCACGGATTCAAACCTGCGTTCGGCCAGCGTGTTTAATGGGGCGCCTAGATCAAGATCAAAGTCAAAAGCGACTCGCTTCGCATCGTAGGTACGCTTTTTGATCTCTGTAGGAGCCGGCTTGAACGCGAAAAACGCGTGTGCGCCGCGTACATTCTGATGTTTCCGCGTCATCGTTAACGACCATCGCAGGCAAGCCAGCTCCCACACGTATCCGCTTTTGATCTAACCACTCAGGTCGGCTTTAAGGCCGC
>NZ_JASCPP010000051.1:0-46324 GCF_029959745.1 Pseudomonas sp. PS01298
TTGGCTGGCTGAAAGAAAATCGCAGGATCGGCACTCGCTATGACAAGCTGGCCAAGAGCTTTGCAGCCATGGTCACCTTGGCCTGCAGCCTACGTTGCATGCGGCAATACTTTTCGTACAAAGCCTAACGCATATATGTGTTAGGGCCTCCATTCGGAGGCCGGCGCGTTGGGCTTGCGGATCCAAGGGCGCAGCCCTTGCTCGCCGAAGGCCGCTCTTGCGCAGTCGCCCAGCCCACACACAAAAATCGTCCAGTGAGCGGGGCCCCAACAAGGGCCAGAGTGAACGGTGCAGTTGTCCACGGCCCAGGCGCGCATCATCGCCTGGGCGGTGGGCAACTGCAGGGCGATTTCCTGAGCCGAGCGCGGTCCTGATTGGGCTGGGCGGCAGCGCCCGGCCTCCTGGCCGGCCCCCAAGCGCTCTGCCGTAGCCGATCCAGGCCAAAGTAACGGTTCTTTACGATACCCTAACGCATATATGTGTTAGGGCCTCTCCGCGCTTTTGGTTTGCGGATCCGGCGCAGCTCTTGGTCACCGAAGGTGCTTCTGCGCTGCAGCAGCTCGCGCACGCAAAATCGTCCAGCGAGCGAGGCCCCAACAAGGGCCAGAGCGAGCGGTGCAGTTGTCCACGGACCAGGTGCGCATCATCACCTGGGCGGTGGGCAACTGCAGGGCGATTTCCCGAGCCGTGCACTTGCTCCCCACGCGAGCTGCTGCAGCGCCCGGCCTGCTGGCCGGCTCGCCCTCGATCTTGATTACCAGGTGGGATGGGCCATCCCGGCCGTGAGGCCGGGTTAGGAGTTGCCCCCTCGGCCGTACGATACAAACGGCAAGCGGAGCGCGCAGGCCGAAGGCCGGAGGCGTGAGGATGGAAGCCCGAAGGGCCAAGACCCGGCGTGCTTCTGGCCGGGGCTTGGTTCACGACAGCCGCCCCCCGGAGGGGGCACGCTCAAGAGGGGGAATCAAACGTCTTTCGGAGCCTGGCCAACTCGGGCGTCATGCCAACCTGGCCACTTTAGGAGGTTGTTCGGGCCGTTGCTGGCCAGCCATTTCTCAAGGTACGCCAGCTGCGAGGGATTCAACTCGGTGAGTTTGGGCAGGGTTTGAGTCGCTTCAACCTCGGCCTGCAGATCCAGCACAAAATCAGGCCCCAACTCGTCCAGCTTGGTCAGCACACCGTCAACGGCTTCCAACAATTGGCGAGGATCCCCGCCTCGATCAGCATACTCGCCCAGCAGCTCCGACCACTCGTCCTGCTGCGCATCCCATTCCACTGCTTCCTCGTCCTGCTGGTTCATCTGGTCCGGGTCTATGGCTTTCATTCCATGCGCCCGCTCCAGCCAGTGATCAGCCAGCATGCGTTCATCGCTGCCGTTGCTGCCGAAGCGGTCAGCCCGGGGCCTGTTGCCAAAGTTCTGGATGCCGGCCAGGTCGCCAATAAAGCTTTCGAGCAGTTCCGCAGGTTTCATCTGATGCCGGCGTGCTTCCCATTCGAATTCAGGCGGGATGCGTACGGAAACAACTTCTGTTTCATCCGGCACGAACTCGCCTTTGGCACCAGGCACAAGCCCTGCCGGCGCGAGAAAGCCGGTAGGTCGACTGTCGCACCGCCAACCGCATGTCAAATGAGCGCGGTGGTGCGGCCACTTCCCTTGGTTAAGCGGCACCATCTGAAATTCATCGTTCGTGGTGTCCAGCTCGTACACGCGGCGCAGGCTTTGATCCTGGTAAGCCCGGAAAATCAAGGTGCCGTACCCTGCTGCCGACGACGCAAAATGCGCAGGCAGTACATAGCCCACTTTGCCTACGTCACTCTCATTCACGTAATGAGCGGCGCGCAACGTGTGCTGCTTTCCTTGGTACTCGATAACCAGGTCAACCGTTTTCCCGTCCTCATTGATCTGGTTAGCAACCAGGGTGACGTTATGAATGGAAACTGAGTGAATTCGGCCAGCCTGGAAAATGAGTTCATCAGACGACATTTCGTCTCTCCTTGTGATTCTTCATTTCGATTTTTGGGCGGCAGGCTGGGGGAATGGCTTGGCCATTTCCCGCACCTGCTCGGCCAACTCGGGGGGCAGCCACACCAGGACGGGGACCAGCTCGCCGGCGCCCTGCTCTTCCAGGATTTTCCGCACACGCTTTACCGCTGCGTGCGCGGTCTGCTTGGTCATCCCCCTGGCCTCGGCTACGTCGGTGATGCGCTGGCCATCGACCAGAACGGCCTTGGCCACCTCGACAGTCGAGATGGCCAGGCGCTTGGAAGCAAACAGGGGCGCAACCTTCTTCCATTCTTCTTTGGTGTACATCGGCTGCATTCATCAGCTCCTAGTGTCGGTAGTCAATCAGCCGCGGCCCCCTGCTGGCGAATCCGCTGCCAGATCTCGCAATGCGTGATGGTCGGCAGCGCCAGGAACGTCCAGTAACGACCGCTTGAACGGGCGTACACGCGCACCAGGTCGCCAACCTCGGGGGCTTGCAGTATGAACGAATCGCCGGCCTCGCCGGCGTTGTAGTCGAGCACCTGAGCGCGGCTGAGCGCGAAGTCATACCGGGTTTCGGTGATGCGCGCCGGCTGGGTGCCGTGGGCGGCTTCCTGCGCTTGCAGAAAGCCTACTTCATCGCCCAGCACAGCGCCGGGGTGCCTTACCTGGATCTCTGGCAGCATCAGCCAGGTTGCGCGAGCGGCCCAAGCATTGGGGCCGATCTGGCGGGCATAGTCGATGATTGCGGTTTGGCCGGGTACATAGAAAACTTTTTGCATGGCTGCGATCTCCTTGCATGGTGCAGACCGGGCGCGCTGGGCGCCCGGCCTGGGGCTGTTAGGCGGCTTGGCGCAGGTGCTGGGCCAGTACCCACAGGGCGCGATTCAATTTCACGTCCTGGTCAATGCCGGAAACGGCACGGGTGCTGGTGCGGCGCCCTTGTTTGTTGCGGCCTCGCAGCCCTCCCTTGATGGTGTTTTCCTGTACGCGGTTGAAGGTCGACCATAGGTCATTGGTGGCGTCTTCGCGGCGGCGTGGTGCCAGAAGCTGGCTAGCGGTCACCGGAGCCGGGCCGTCTGCCGGGTCGTAGCGGTAGGCAAGTGCAGCCTCGGCAAAGGCGTGCTGCAGGTCGCCGCCCAGCTGGATACCCTTCATGGTTTCGCGTTGTTCCTCGATCAGCTGGAACTGATTCAGAACTTCATACGCGCCCTCGATCACATCCCCGATAACATCCTGACGCCCGCTGTGGCGGACTTTCTGATCCATCGCGGCATCGCCCAGTACCAGGCCATTGGCGCACACGAAACGGAAGCAACCGCCCATCATCTGGTAGCTGCTGGTGCCGTCGTGGCTGTTCAGCAGAATGATTTCGTTGGCTTCCTTCGCCACGATGGTGTTGGCGTGGCGCAGGCGGATCATGTGCTTGGTGTGCTCGCGTTTGTCGGTGTTGCGCACGCGGGTTTGGCAGGCCATGAACGGCATGAACCCTTCGCTGCGCAGTGCCTCCAGTACGTCGACGGTGGGAATGTAGCGGTAACGATCGGAGCGGCTTTCGTGAGCTTCCTCGGCAAAGATCGAGGGCGCCACGCGGGCGATATCGTCATTGGTCAGCGGGCTGTCGCTGCGGACCATGCAAGGGTTACGGAAGTTGCTGGATAGACGCATTTTTGAATCTCCTTCGCGATTTGCCTGGAGCGGTTGCCGCCGCTGGTTCCAGGCTGTCGAGGCGGGATTGCTTCGACAGGGTTAGTATCGCAAAGGGTCGAACCGAAGTCAACTATTGGTCAAATCTAATTTGACCGTTTGTCGCGCAGAAAAAAGCCCGACATTGCGCCGGGCCTGGTCCTGCGGTGTTTACTGAAGCTGCCAGCTGAAACGGTACGGGTCCATGAAGGGAATGTCGTCGTCAAAGCTGTCAAAGTCGGCTGCTGGCTGTGGTGCAGGTTGCGGCGGTTGCTGCTGAGCTGGCGGGCGCTGCTGCCGTGGCGCCTGCTGGCGGGGTGCTTGGCCGCTGCCCTGGTTGTACGGATCGCCGCCCTGCTGCTGGTTCTGCGGGCGGCCGCCTAGCAACTGCATGGTGCCGTTGATGTCGACAATGATTTCAGTGGTGTAACGCTTGATGCCGTCCTTCTCCCACTCGCGGGTTTGCAGCTTGCCTTCGATGTAACATTGGGAACCTTTGCGCAGGTACTCGCCGGCGATCTCGGCCACCTTGCCGAACAACGACACGCGGTGCCACTCGGTGCGCTCGACCTTCTGCCCGGTTTGCTTGTCGGTCCACTGCTCGCTGGTGGCCAGGCTGAGGTTAGTTACCGCGTTGCCGTTTGGCAGGTAACGGACTTCGGGGTCCTGTCCGCAAGTCCCGACCAGGATCACTTTATTTACGCCACGGGCCATGATGAATCTCCTTTTCCGTCTGGATTAGTCGTTTTCGAAGCAACCGCAAGGGCAGGTCATGCTGTCCAGGCCGTGCCAGCAAAAGCCGTTGTCGGCGTCTTCCTGGCGTTGTGCTTCGTTTTCACTGGCAGACATATAGCCGTAAGCCTCGCGGGCATACGCAAAGATTTCTGCCACTCCCTCGGCCTGGTCATCGGCGCCGAACTCTGCGTCCATGCTCGCACAGAAGGCGTTATGCACCATCGTGTCATAGGTAGGGAAGCGTTCGCATGCTGCGCCGTACAGGTCATCAACCTTGCGCTCCATCGCCTCGCTATTCGAAGCGACCGGCGCCCAAATCTTTTTGGCGAAGTTCAGAAAGTCGCCGGTAGTGAGCCAATTGTGGGCGCTGACTGCGGGGGCCTGAGCGGTGATATTCATGTGTGAAACTCCTTCGCGACTACCCTGGAGCGGTTGCCGCCGCTGGATTCCAGGCTATCGAAGCGGGATTGCTTCGACAGGTTCAGTATCGCAAAGAGCCTAACCAAAGTCAACTATTGGTCAAATCTAAATTGACCGTTTGTCGCACTTTCTCGCGTGCGAGAAATCATGCTTTTTCTGCGCCGTACGCTTGACGGCTCTACCGAGCTGCTTTAATGCCGAGCGTTTGGGCGCGGGAAACAAACGCTTTTCAAAGCAGCAGCCGCGGAGCGGATGCCGCCCTGCTCTTTGGGAATGGAAGCGCGCCACCGCTGGGTGGATCTGCTCGGCAGCCTTCGGTAGGACGCGGTAAGCCCGGACTATCCAGAGCCAGGCCGCGTGCAAGGGGACCGTGGAATACCGCAGGGAGCGCAGCGAGCGAGGATATGCCGCGAAAGCCCCTTGCAGGCAAGGCCTGGTGGCGGATAGGCCATTGGGGCGTCCGCTTCCTACCGATGGTTGCTGAGCTAGCCGCAGTGGTTGCCATGGAACGACCGGCAAGCGGAGCGCGCAGGCCGAAGGCCGGAGGCGTGAGGATGGAAGCCCGAAGGGCCAAGACCCGGCGTGCTTCTGGCCGGGGCTTGGTTCACGACAGCCGCCCCCCGGAGGGGGCACGCACAGGACTGCACCTTACTGGGTCCGTCCAGCCGGATGCAGCGCTTCATCAATGCGTTTCGGCGTCATGGAGGATGCAGCATCCGGCACCAATATTTCGATGCGAGTGGTGGTCGGTGGATGCTCCTGCAGATAGCGCACTTTTTCCTGGTGCTTCTGATCAAGCCGACGTTGAAGCATATGCCGCGAAGCGAGCATTTCGACCGTCAAAATTGCTACACCGGCAATCGCACAGAGAACCACGGGTAGCCAGTTGCGCCGTTTGGTCTTGCGTTTCATGGCGAGCCTCGTCAGTTGTCCAGGCGCAGCCCGCCGCCTTTGAGGCTGGCCAGCTCGCTGAGCAGCAGCTCGCGCTGCGACGGTGTGATTTTGTTGAGGTACTGCAGCTTGGCCAATGTGCCGAGTACAGCGCCGTAACCCATGAGGGGATAGGTCGGATCGGTTCGCCGCCGACGCAACGAATCCTCCAACTGATCCATGGACTGGGCCATCGCTGAGAACTTTTGGCGGATCTCATTGAGGGTGGTGGGCCGGTTTACCAGGTTCGGGAAGTAGTTGGCCAGGCCGGGCCGATCCGAGTCCATCAGGCACTGAATACCCAGCTCCAGATCTTCGCGGGCGGGAGCGGTGGCCACCGACAAAGCCCCCTCGATCTCGGCAACCGAAGCCGTCTCCAGCCACAGCAGCACATCGAGGTACGCGGTCAATTCCTGTTCCGTTCGTTCGTCCATGGCTCAATCCTCAAAATCCATTTCATCGCTGGCATCGACAACCAGGGAGCGGCACTGTTCGGCACGCCGCATCAAACTGATGCCCTTACCTGGCCAGAGTGACGCGGCGGCTTCGTACAGCTCGGCGGCTGAATACCACTTCTTCCGATGCTCTGCCAAGCGCGCAGCGGTATGCAGGGCCTGGCTGGAACGTTGGGCTTTGCTCATGGTGAGATCGCGGAACATGGTGTATCTCCTTCGCGTGGTTTCCCGGGGACGGTTGCCGCCGTCTTGACCGGGAAGGTGAGGCGCCCCGGGCGGGGCGCCAGTCGTTATGCTGCCTTTTCGAGATTGCTGGCCAGCGATAGGCCGACCGCAACAGGTCGTACCCACACCGGCATGTGGCTGAGCAAGAAGGTTTCGCCCTGCTTGGCCAGCAGGAGGGTTTGCGCCATGACGCCTGCAATGGCCTCGGCGGCTTTCGGCGGCACGGCATTACCGATCCGCTCGCGCCACGCCTGATCGCTCAAGCCGTCCAGCTCAAGCATTTCCTCGGGGTCGACCAGGCTTTGCAGCGCGGCCATTTCCAGGGTGGTGAATGGCCGGTGCCAGGTTCCGTCGAGGCTTCGAATCACGCAGGTCAGCCGATCATTCGCGGCTGGCATTCGCGGATCTGCCACGCTCCACCGGCCATTGTCCAAGCGCGCACTGGCGGAAACAGCGCCGGCCAGGCCCTCCCACGGCACCACGCCATAATGCCCCCCGCTGAGGTAGGCATCGCCTTTCACTCGCCGCAATCCTGAGCGCGGGTCTTGTACTGCAAAGGCGCCCTGCCCTGTCGTGCTGCCTGCAATGACCGTACGTGCGGCACCATCCCAGCGGGTCACGTTGTATTTGCCATGGCCACCAGCTGCACCACGCGGATCTGCCACGCTGAACGTGCCCTGCCCTGGCGACTTGATGCCGATGATTGCGCCGCTCGGGTCCTCCCAGCGCCGTACGCCATATTGTTGGTACTGCGCCGCACTGGCTGGGCTGCGCGGATCCGCGACGGAAAATGCGCCATTGGTGGGGCCAGTTTGACCGGCGACCGTGCCCACTGAGTCACCCCAGCCGCGCACGCCGAGATAACCGGAGAATGCTTCCGGCACAATCACAAAGTCGCGCAGGTAGCCATCTTCGATGGCCAACTGATCGAGGCTGCGCCAGTCCTTACCGGCCTCGACCAGGGCAAGGCGTACCCACGTTTTCCATTGCAGTGCAGGAACGCGGTGCATCGGGCCGGCGCGCTCGATATCGCCCGGCAGCGGCATGCGGCCAAGAACAGCACCGACCGATTGCAGGGACTTTTTCTCTGGCTCGTAGAGGAACGGCGGCACCTTCTCGACGTGCCGGGCCACCAGCAGGAAGCGCTTGCGGCTTTGGGCCAACCCGCCCAGCTCCCCGCAGTCGTGGGTTGTCTCGTTCACGGCATAGCCGAAGAAGTTCAGCACCTGGACGATCTGATCGAGCAGGTGGCGACCACGGGTGGCCAGGCGTGGCACATTCTCGAACACGATCAGGCTCACCGGGTTGTGCTGCCAGGCTTCGCACATGAGCCACACGCAGCGCAACGTCAGTTCATTGAGGGCCTGGTATTTGGGGGTGAGACTCAAAGCCTCGGACAACAGGCCAGAAGCGCCCTTGCAGGGGCTGCTGATGAACACCACATCGGGATCCTGAAAACCCGCAGCGCGGCGTATGTCTGCCGGCGTAGCCTCTCGCCAGTCGGCGGGCGGCTCCTTGCCATGAAAGGCGGTGTACTGCTCGCGGGTGAACAGGTCCATTTGTGTACCTGGTACGCCGGCCAAGCGGTCGAAGTCGCGCAGCGCGCCGGCGTCCACATCGACGCCGCCAATGCAGCGCCATTCAGCCTGCAGGTGGCCGACTACCTCTTTGTTCTGGTTGAAACCCTTGGCGCCGCCGCCAAGCCCGCAGCAGAAATGAAAGTGCTTGAGCACATACCTTGTAAGCATGTTCGTCATCCGTCACGAATGCCCGGACACCAGGTCCGGGCGGGGCTGTGGTCAGAGGGCGCGGGCAGTTGCCTCGGCCATATCGCGGAAGATCTCGGCGTGCAGTTCCAGCGGGAACTCCGCGATGACTTCGCGCTGGCCGATGCCGGAACGCTGAGCGACAACGGTGTACATGGTGACGGTGGCGGGGTCTTGGCCTGGGCGGGCCTGGTGGGATGGCTCGACGGTGAAGCCGGCGAACTCGCGCAGCTGCGCGGCTGAGCTGAAATAGAACAGGTGGGTTTCGATAGCCATTGGTGAATCTCCTTCGCTGTGTGCCCGGAGCGGTTGCCGCCGCTGGTTCCAGGCTGTCGAAGCAGGATTGCTTCGACGTACCCAGTATCGCAAAAGCAAAATCTACTGTCAACTATCGGTCAAATCTAATGTGACCACAAGTTGATTACTGCCATAGCTCCATCTGCTCGGCGGTGATGTCGACCACGGGTATTCCTGGTGTGCGTGAGTCCAAGGCGTTGTCAGGATCTCGCAGGGTGTCGGATAGCTTGGCGAACCGTGCTCGATCAGTAGCGGTGCGCTTGACGTTGAAACTCTCGTCCACAACGTCGTTGACCCGTGCCCACTGATTCCAGGCGAAGCTACGGCCCAGCCCTACCGTGGTCGTCGTGCTGGGGAATCCATCGGCATTGCGCACCAGGTCTTCCCATGAGGCACCGAACTGCACCGCGTCGAAACGACTGTGCTTGCCGGTGAGCGCGTTGCGTTCCAGCAACAGGGCACGCTCCAGCAGATCCGGGTGATTCGCGGCAAGCCAATACAACTCCCAGTGCTTGGAAGCTGGGCAGAAAAAGCAGGCCGATTTGATCGGCACCAGGTCTGCACCGAGGGCCTGGGTGATCGACCGTACGCAATCGCGCCGGGTCCAGCGGACCAGTTGCAAGGGATAGACATAATCGAAGTCGGCGTCGGCTGGTTTGAGCGCCTTAGACCGGCGCAGGTCGGCTTTGCCGCAGTCATACCCGATCAGCTTGACGATGCGCTGCCCGGTTGCCTGGGCATGCTTCCAAAGTGGGTGGGGGGACCTGGCGTTGGGGCCGGAGCGAGCGCCCTTGAGAAACTGATCCTGGGGCACCTGCTTCCACTTCACCGAACAGGACTTCATGCCAAAGGCCAGGCTGGGCAACGTTTCGTTGGCCATGCAGTTGCCGTAGAGATCCTGGTAATCAGTGGTCGGCTTGGGCTTTTTCCGGCACACGCTGACAGTCGGCCAGCCCCACGCCCGCAGCACGGAATCCATCGCCTCGATGTGGGCCAGCGTCTCGGGCTTCTCTGCGCCGGTGTCGGCAAAGGTGATGATATCCGGGCGCAACCCTGCCGCGTGCAGAGCTACCAGCATGGCCGTAGAGTCCACGCCAGATCCGAAACAGACGGCCAGCAGCCGCCCTGCCAACGCAGTGCGCAGGGCCTCGACCTGGGCCAGGGATAAAATGGGCTGAGCGCTGTCCGGTGGACAGCCGCGGCTGATCGCGTTCATGCGTACTCCTTCGCAAGTGCCCGGAGCGGTTGCCGCCGCTGGATCCGGGCACTGTGGGGCGTGATTACTCGGTGTCGTCGCCTATCAGGTCGCACAGGCTGGGGGCCAGATCGACAATGGCCGGCCTGTTGTTCGGTCCTGTCACCTCAAACACGCAGGCGCTGTCGGGATCGCCATCTGCAATACGCGATTGGAAGTAGTGGCGGGCACAGGCCTGTGCTGCCGCCCGGTGGTCGCCTTCAACGTCAACATCAACAGTCCATACAACTCGATAGCTAGGCATTGGGGTTTCTCCTTCGCAGTGCCGGAGCGGTTGCCGCCGCGTGTACCGGCTAGGGTTACTTGTCTTCGAAATAGGTGGGTCGCTGGGCCAGCTCGCGGGCAATCAATTCATCCGCAAACAATGGCGCTTGTTTCTCTATCCGCCGCTCAAGGTTCTTGCGCCGTACCTTGCCCTTGGCCTCGTCGCTCCAGCGCCTTACCGCTTGCGAGGCTGGGAAGTCCAGGCAGACGCCATAACCTGCTGGGCGGGCCTCCCACGCCTTGCGCATTTCCTCGGGGAGCTTCTGCCCTGCCGGCGCCTCGATCACCAGCAACTCAAAGTCGCCAGGGCAAGGCAGGTGAGGCATACACCAGCGCAGGGAGTAGCGCCACATGGGCGGCGCTACCTGCTGGGCATTGCCAGCCATCAGACCAAATCCCAACTCGCCTGATCCCAGCCCGGCAGCTTGGACTGGGCTATGCGGCGAATTTCATGCAGCGTGCGGAATGCCTGGGTCGCGTAATAGTCGGGGTTTTGATTGGACTGATATTCCAGGCACTGGATGAGCTTGAGGACTTCGAGCGGGCTGGGCTTGCGCACAGTTTCATCCAGGCCGAACAGCTCGGCCTTGAACGTTTCGCCAGGGTAGCGCGTGCGTACGGAGCGGATGTTTTCGTCAAGCAGCTGCTGGCCTTGATCGGCAAGGATCTGGTAGGTGGTTGCGTCCGGCTTGCCGTTGCAGCGGAACATGAGAATGGCGGAGATGTGAAAACGATTGATGATATAGGCGCTCATGGAAACTCCTTCGCAGTGTGCCCGGAGCGGTTGCCGCCGCTGGTTCCAGGCTCGCTGTCGAGGCGGGATTACTTCGACGGATTCAGTATCCCAAAAAAAACCGCTTGCGTCAACTTTAAGTCAAATCTATATTTACCATTAATTGACTTTCTCGCATGCGAGAATCTTGTCCGTTCGTGATTTATAAGCTACAATCAATCCCATGAAGACAATTAAACAAACCGCCACGTACAGGAACTGGGAACGCAAGCTGCGAGACAAGCAGGCCAAAGCCATCATCGCTGCGCGAGTCTTCCGCGTTGCGCATGGTCTGCTTGGAGACGTTCAACCAGTGGGCCAAGGGATCAGCGAACTGCGTATCCACCACGGCCCCGGCTACCGCGTGTATTTCCAGCAGCGCGGTAACCAGCTGGTCCTGTTGCTGTGTGGTGGGGACAAGAGCAGCCAAGCGCGGGATATCGAAACCGCCAAGTCCTTGGCCAGCCAGTGGAGTGACGATGAATGAAAGAACAATTTTACGACTACGACCCCGCTGATGCGCTGACCGATGCTGAGTCCATCGCGGTATTCATGGAAGACGCATTCGAAACAGGCGATGCGGCCTATATCGCAAAATGCCTGGGTGTCGTGGCCCGCGCCAAAGGGATGACCGCCCTTGCCAATGAATCTGGCCTTTCCCGCGAACACCTTTACCGGTCGTTCTCGGACAAGGGCAACCCGACCTTGAAAACCCTGCTGGCCGTGATGCGTGCCGTTGGCCTGGACCTGACAACTCGCAAGCACGTTGAACCGGCACACTAACAACCCAAATGGAGTCGCTATGAACACGGATCTGATCGTCAAACGGATTTTGCTCACACCCGTGGCAGCAGGCTTTGGGTGGCTCGTTGCCGCCATGATTCTCATAGGGCTAAAACTGGCCTTCCCGACATTTTCAAGCACATGGATTGAGCGCGCTGGCCCTATCGGCGCCATTGTGGGCATCGTCATTTTCTACGCGATGACCTGGAAGGAAGGTCGCTCGGCCAAGCGGGAGGAATAGGCCCATGCCGAGAATAAGCCTTAGCAACAGACTGCGTGACTGGTCTCGCTTATGGATACTGCAAGGCGACGACATTTCCTGCCAGGAATGCCGGATGGCAACCCGAGCCAGTGAACCGGACAGAATATTCGTGCATGGATATGGGTGCAGCCTTCAAACCCCAAACCATCAGTTTCCTTGGCGAGATCTGGCTGAGGCAATGGCCAAGCTACCTGGTAAAACCAAAGCTGCCCGTGCTCAAGACCCCTGCTATTACGTGAAATAGGCACCATCCACACAAGGAGTATTTGGCACATGGAAAACATCGCTTGCATGACCAAAAGGCCGCGCTACGCCCTCGCTTGGGCGGTATGGGTGGGTGTCGCCGCGTGGGCATCGCTACATTCCCCCTACCCTGGATTCACTGGCTGGGACTATGTGTTATTCGCCTTCCTGGTCATAGTCCCCAAGGGGATTATGGGTGACTTCCCTGCGATGACGGATCTTGATCTGACGCCGGAGAGAAAACGCCGCTACATCTACACGCTGATCACGCTGGGGCTTTTTGCCTGTTTGCTGTCACGGCACGTCTCCATTCTCGACAGCCCCCTGGTGCGTGTATTCATCGGCTGAATCAACTGTTCAGAGCGCTTGACCGCAGGCGCTCTTGCAGATCTGCTTTAATGCCGAGCGTTTGGGCGCGGGAAACAAACGCTTTTCAAAGCAGCAGCCGCGAAGCGGATGCCGCCCTGCTCTTTGGGAATGGAAGCGCGCCACCGCTGGGTGGATCTGCTCGGCAGCCTTCGGTAGGACGCGGTAAGCCCGGACTATCCAGAGCCAGGCCGCGTGCAAGGGGACCGTGGAATACCGCAGGGAGCGCAGCGAGTGAGGATATGCCGCGAAAGCCCCTTGCAGGCAAGGCCTGGTGGCGGATAGGCCATTGGGGCGTCCGCTTCCTGCCGAGGGCTGTTGAGCTAGCCGCGATGGTCCCTGGAACGACCGGCAAGCGGAGCGCGCAGGCCGAAGGCCGGAGGCGTGAGGATGGAAGCCCGCAGGGCCAAGACCCGGCGTGCTTTTGGCCGGGGCTTGGTTCACGACAGCCGCCCCCCGGATGGGGGCACGCCCATGGCGCGCAGGCCCATTTACCCCAGCGTTTACTGGTGGATTACTCAAAAAATAGTTGCCATACCTGTCAACTCTTGCGACTATTAACCCAGTCAGATGATCTTTGCGAGACCTGGCAAAGCGGCTCCTAACCGCGATGCCGAAGAAAACCGCCCTCCTACGGCGGTTTTTTTTCGCCCAAAAAAAGCCTGGTCAACCCCTTTTGTGATGGCACAGCGACAGCGGAGCCGGTAATATCGCGGGCAGTCGTATGTGGCATGTTTGTACCGGGTGGGGTGCCCCCGTTCTAAAGATTCAAAACACTGCTGGGGACGCGGGCCTAGGAATCCGCGCGGATTTGATCCCTGGTTAACATCAGCCCCGCCCGCGTCTCGCAGAGATCATCTGACTTGCTATCTCGTCGTCGGCCTGTGTTCCGGAAAAGCTGCGATAGAGACAGAGGCCTGCACCGTGAGGGTCCTTGGAATGCATAAATTCCTTAAAGATCTCACCATCCAGGTTGTTGCAAAGCTCCTGGTTGAGTGGATCCGCGATAGTTGGAACGGCTAACACCTGACTGACGGAGGAACCCGCTGCGGCCTGGCCAACGCGGGTTTTCTTTTGCTCGCTACCCTCCCCTCTCCTTGTCCAGCTGCAACCACAGTTCGTCCTCGATGAACTCGGCGTACCTGTCCACCAACTCGGCGCACCCGTTGCGTCCCAGCTCACTGGGTTGCCCGTCAGCGTCGTACGCCACGCCCGATTCCACTCGAAACTCCAGCTCGCGGTAGCCCTGGGCATCCCAGTCGCTGGTCCAAAGTCCTGGGTTGGACTCGGCCTCGATCACATCCAGAATCTCACATTGGATGACGCACGACTCGGCATCGATATGCACCTCATACACGCTCGCCTCCCGGCCCAACGGGGCCGTGGGTCAAACAGGGTCGGTGTCACTTTCCAGGCTGATTGCGGAGGCGGGCTTATCCTCGCGTAGCGCAATGTAAACGGCGTGGCGCACCTTGCCTGCGGGTGTTAGTTCCGCGAATTTCACTTCGCACACCAGCTGCGGGTCTACCCACACCACGGCGACACTCAACTTTGGCGGCGCCTGCAGTGGGGGTGTGGTCCGAATCAAGGGGCGTAGCCGGTCCATGAGCCTTTCCAGCTCGCGCCCTGTGAAACCGGATCTCACACGGCCAGCGTACTGCAGCTGGCCGGCGTCGTCGTGCAGGCCGATCAGCAGCGAACCGATGCCGGCAGAACTTCGGGTGAAGCCGAGGACCACGAACTCTTGGCGCTGCTGGCACTTGAGCTTGATCCATGAACCGTCGCGCTCCCCCACGTATGAGCTGCCCAGTCGCTTACCGACGATGCCCTCGATCCCGATTGCGCAAGCGCTGGCCAGCAAGTGGGCCGGATCCGCGTCGAGGGTTTCGGAGAAGCGGACCTGATCAAGATCGACCTGCTCCAGCAGCACGCGCAGCAGGTCCCTTCGCTGCTCGACGGGCCGTGGCCGCAGGTCCACGCCGTCTATGAAAAGCAGGTCAAAGACGTAGTAGATCAAGCGGTCGGTCTTGCCGGATGCAAAGGCCTCTTGCAACGCCTGAAAGGCTGGACGGTCATCATCGTCCTGCACCACCACTTCACCGTCCAGCCAGGTGCCACGGACGGGAAGCGACTGCAGATCCTGGGCAAGTCGCGGCATGCGCTTCGTCCAGTCATAGCCGTTCTTAGTGAACAGGCCCACGCCACCATCGATGCGCGCAAACATGCGGTAACCATCAAACTTGATTTCGTACACCCAATCGCCGCGTGGTGGCCTGGTTAGCAGGCTGACCAATTGGGGCTGGATGCGGTGTGGAAAGTTCTTGGCTCCTCGCATAGTGCTGCGCCTCATGCCGGGTATATGCGATGGATGCCTGGTAGCGTTGAAAAGGTCCACCGGCCCGCCCACGGGCAAAAAAAACCCCGCTAACAAGTAGCGGGGCCTGCAGCTGTGTTACTTATCAATCAAGGTGGTCACGAATCCAGAGCCAGGCCCTGTAAACGTTTGTCAGCTTGGCCAGGAAATCAGCCACGTTGACCACCTCTATGAGACGCTTTAGCGTTTTCATAGAACCCCCAAAAAGGTAGGTCCCTGGCCCGCCGCACTTACCGGACAGTGCAACGGTTTCACTGATCAGCCCCGTAAGGGTGTTGACGCTATCAGCGAACCAGAGTGTTCATCGGCCCTCTCCATTCCCGGCGCGTTGTCCAGACGCGGTGGAAAGGCCCCCCAAGGCAGCAAGCCGCCCGGTGCTTTACTTCATACTGCAAAAACCATGACCGAAAAAAGCCTTTTTACGTGTTTGTGAAGTTTATTTTTCCGAATGACGACGGGGGCTTGACGATGCCTAGCAATGCCGCTAGGTGGCGGCAACAGGCTGATAAACTGGGCATATTCGCCCAAACTCCCAAAAAAATTGCGTTAGCCAAAATGATGATCGCTTTACTCGGTGCTTCGGTGAATCTTCCGATGATCAATTTTGATCATTGCGCCGGTCGCTGTTCGGCTATTGCGCAACAGTACCACTGTATTTACTATCGGCCTTGTTGACGCTATCAGCGAACCGCGAAACGAACGTCCATTCGATTCGCACAAACGAACCGCCCGTCCAGGCGGTTTTTTTGTGCCCGAAATTCGCCGCCGACTTCGCCGGTGAATTCGCCGGTCAATTCGGCGTTCGGTGCGTAGCAGCGCCTATCATAGGCCGTTCGTTCCCAGGTTTGCACGAACACCATGACCGAGAACGACTATACCTTCGCCGGTGTGGGCTGAGCCTTTTATACCAGCGGCTCTAGCCGCATCGCTCGACCTGAATTACTGTATATGGATACAGTAATTCACGGTGCCTTATGAACGCGCTTACTCCCCTCCCCCTCGCGGCTTCCGATCAGCTGCTGCAGGTGCTTGCCGGCTGTGCTGCAGGCGGCTTTCCGAGTCCAGCAGCTGACTACTACGAGCCACCGCTTTCCCTGGATGAACTGATGAACATCCGCGCCCCGCATGTCTGGATCGTCCAGGTAGAAGGCGACAGCATGCGCGATGCCGGCATCTTCGATGGGAGCCGCCTGGTGGTCGACCGCTCGATCACGCCCAGCTCTGGCCATATCGTGCTGGCCTACGTCGATAACCAGCCGCTGGTGAAGCGGCTGGCCAGGTCGCCGGCAGGCTGGATTCTTGAATCGGCAAACCCGGCGTACAAGAGCATCGCGCCCAGCGAGTACGGCACCATCGAGGTGTTCGGGGTTGTGACTTGGGATCTCACGCAGCATGCACAGTGAACCTCGGCCCGTCTTCGGCCTGGTGGATGTGAACTCGTTCTACTGCAGTTGTGAGCGCATTTTCAGACCGGAGCTACGGCAACGCCCAGTCGTTGTTTTGAGCAACTCGGACGGTTGCATTGTGGCTCGTACGAACGAGGCGAAAGCCCTTGGGTTGAAGATGGGGGACCCCTACTTCAAGGTGCGCGGCTTCTTGGAGCAGAACGGCGTCGCCGTTTTCAGCAGCAATTACACGTTGTATGGCGAGCTGAGTCATCGCGTGGGTGTGGCCATCGAATCCCTGGTACCGGACTGGGAACGGTATTCGATTGACGAACTGTTCGTGCGACTCGACGGGCTACCTGAGCCGATCATTGATGTAGGCCGGGCGATTCAAGCCCGAGTGCTGCAGTGGACTGCCCTACCGGTAGGAGTAGGCATCGGCCACACGAAGACCCTGGCAAAGGCGGCGCAGCACGCCTCGAAAGTGTGGCGAGAGAAAACAGGCGGCGTGGTCGACCTGCGCAAGCCCGAGGCGGTCGAATGGCTGCTCCGGCGAATGCCGGTTGATGAAGTGTGGGGGATCGGTCGCCGTATGCGTGACAACCTGGCCCGCGACGGAATAAGCACGGCCTGGGAGCTGTCGCAGGCCGAAGCGCGAGCGATGGGCCGCAAGTACAGCGTTGTGCTTGAACGGACCATCAGGGAGCTGCAGGGCGAATCCTGCATGGACCTTGAACAGTCCACGCCTGCCAAGCAATCGATCTGCTCAAGCAGGATGTTTGGCCAGCGTGTGCATACGCTCCAGGGCCTGCAGGAGGCGCTGGCGACCTACATTCACCGCGCCGCCGAGAAGCTGCGCCGGCAGCGCTCGCTGTGCGGTGCCCTGCGCATCGGCATCCAGACTTCATTCCATGGCGACGGGCCAAAGTACGCCAACGCGGCTACCTGCATACCCGCATACCCAACTGATGACGTTCGGCAGCTGACTAAGTACGCGCTGCAGGCGGTAGGGGAGATCTATCGGCCCGGCTTTGCTTACAGCAAGGCCGAGGTACTGCTGATGGATCTGCGCAAGCGGGGGGAGTACACGCAGGACCTGTTCAGCCCGAGCCAACCCGAGCGCTCGGACGCTCTGATGGCCACCATGGACAAGATCAACCGACGATGGGGCCACGACTGTTTGCGGACTGCCGCAGTCCCGCTGACGCCGGATTGGGGGATGCGGCGAGCATTGCTAAGCCCCAGTTACATGACCAGCTGGGACCAGCTGTGGAAAGTACAATGCCGGTAATTCTCGCGTGCGAGAATCAGCTTTCGTCGCCATGCTACGGATGCCGAGCTGGTGGGAAGGCTGGAATATTCAGGCCACGCGGATCTGAACTGGCATCCCAAGACCACCAGCCGGTTGGCCCGTAGTGCTGGGCGTAGTAAGCGCATTTGACCTGCTTGCGGGCCAGGTACTTCGGATCCTGACGGCCATACACTTCCATCGGCACCTCTCTGCCGGCGCCGACGTCCATAAGCCAGAAATCGGGAAAGACCTGCTCCTGCCCTGCATCGAATCGCATGGGTTTGACGAACCGGCGCCCTTGCTCGCGCAACAGCGCCTCGATCACACCCTCGTAGCCAGATTCAATGGGGATCCATTCATCACTGACGACCATCAGGGCGACGTTGAGCGCCTGGGCTTTGCTGGCTGAGGTGGGCTGATCGGTCTGAACAATAGCGATGACGCGCCGGCCTTCACGCCAACCGCGCAACGCAGCCTCGTAGCTCCGGGCGGTTCTCTGCCAAAGATCGCCGTCAGTGAACAGACGCGGAATACCGTTGAAGCCGGTGATGGTGATGTACCGGTCCATGGTCTGCTCGCGTTCCTCGGAGTAGCCGGCCAGCGGGGCAATGACGACCAAGCGGCGGCTGTTCCTCATTGCGCTGGCCACCTTGAGGCTGTTGGCGTCGGCCTGCTGGCCAGCTGAGTTCGTCGCAATGACCAGGGCATCGCCAATCCTCATGCGCGAAGCCAGCATGCGGTCGGCAGCTTGCTGCAGCCGACTGTGAATCAGCCCGAGGCCGCGCTTGCCGGCCATGCCTGGCACCCACTGATTGAGGCCCGCTTCGCTCCATAGCAGATGCAGCAAGCCGCCCAAGGTCATCGCCGGCTTCGTGGGCTTTCCGCTTGATGGGGCAGGGGCGGTGCCCTCCATCGGCTGAACTTCTGCCGGATCCTTCTTGCGCAGCGATAAGGTGAGTTTGACCTTGAGGTCCCCGTCCTTGGTTTCCTCGACCACACCTTTGCTGTAGCCGCCTAAGCCAGACTTGTCGGGGTCGGGCGAGTAGTACAGGCAATCAAGCGCATGCTCGGCGCCGGTGTGGGGATAACGGGATAGGTGGAACGAATCCTTATCTGACCTGTGCCGTACGGCCAACCTCCGCGTGCCTTTGCCTGGGCACAGGCAGCGGACCAGGGCATGGCCGTGTGCCTTCTGCAGCACGCCTTTCCACTGCACCGCATAGCTTGGCTGGGTCTGGTAAGCCTCCGAATACTGCTCGGCCTTTTCGCCAAGCCCGATGCTTACCGCATACCGTTGATCTGCCATAGCTGCTTCCTCCGTGACGCTGTGAAATCTCCTGTGCTCGATGTACAATGAGCACGTGGATTTTTGCTCCTTCGCAAAAACCTAGAAACCCGCAAGCATTGCCGTGCTGCGGGTTTCGTCTTTTTGGGGCCTGGCTAAATCAGGCCTTGAAGTCGCCAAGCTCGATGACTGGCGTAGCCTGTGCAATGTCGATCTGCGTGGTGCGACCATCAGCCGTACGAAAAGCCATGTTCATAGGCGGTGCAGGATCGTCCTGCAGCTGGGCCACGCAGCGCTTGTTCAACAACTCGAAAAGCCACTCGGCATCATTGACCGCATCCACCGGATCACGCGGTAACGCTTGCTGCAAGCTGTGCCTAAACCAGTTCGAGCTGGTGGGATCGGCCAACGCAGCTGCAATATCACTGTCCGCCTCGCTGGCCACCAGTGCCTTGTCTACCGGCTGAGTTGTCGCCTGGATGGCTAACTGATCGATGGCACGCAGTTCATGCTTGGTCGCCTCGTCCAGCCCGCTGTCGAAGTTGGTCAGCTGGGTGAGGGCGGTCAGTTGCCACCAGGCCGAAGAAACACCCTCGTTGCGGTCCACACCGTTGGGCAGCGCCAAGGCACCGGTCAGCTCGACCAGGTGCTGCTTGGCGGATTCGATCAGCGTCCGCTGCAGCTGTGCATAGCGCTCGTCAGACATGATCGACTTCCCCAGCTGCCGGTTCTTGCTTGGCCTCCAGGGCCGCAACGACGGTGCAGTGGTCGAGCGATACAGCACCGGACAAACCAGCAACAAAAATCACGGCTTGGCCACACATCACCCACGCTTTGCCTCGCGTTTCGTCGCGGTGCGTTTCACCCTGGCCATATAGTTCTTCGTAGCTGACCAAGGCGCCATGTGGGTAGTCGCTGTTCCAGTCGAAGCACTGGGCCTTGGCGTGCAGCTCCTGTTCTTCGAAAGTCCTGTTGCTTGGCTGTGGCATCGTGAATCTCCCTGAATGATGATCGCGGTTAGCTGTTGTTGTGCGGAATCGACGGCATATCAGGCAACATGCCGTCCAGCGATTCCTGGGCGGGTGGGTCCATGCCAGGGCCTGCAGGCAATTGAATGTCGCCGTCTTCCATCGTTGGCAGCTGCTTGAGCTTGGCATTGCCCAAATCGGCCTGGTCCTCTGTCGAAACCAGCACCCGTGCGTTGAATAGGGCGTACTGCAGATTGTCCCGCTTGTCGGCCCAAGCGATGCGGCTGTTCACCACATAAGCGAGCGTGCCACCGCGTTGGCCACCTACGCTGATGGTCTGGATCCAGTTGTGCTTGGTCAGAATGGCGATAGCGCGTTTTGTGGTGGCCACCGATGTTTCCATCAGTTTGGCCAGCGTGGCCTGGCTGATAATGAGCGCGCCTTGCTTGTCCATGTGCTGCACCAGGATGTGCATCAACTGGGCAGCGCGGGGAGCCTGCGCTGTCAACGCGGCCCATGCTTCGTGGCCAGCGCGTTCAGTCTGCACCCAAGTGCCGCGCTGAGCAGGCTGCGCATAGGCGCGGATCTCGTTATTGTCACTGGCCATTGGGCCTCCTACAGTGCTATTCCTTGATCGATATCGAGCAAATTTGTCAGATATCGTTCATGAGTCACGCATACCCTAGCTCATATGGTGAGCGATGGGTAGCTCATACTTGCACGTTATCTCTCAAATCTTGTGCGATATCTCTCACGAATGAGCTAGGGGTAGCTCACGGAGGGGGGGTAGCTCATAGGGTGAGCTAACCTAGCTCACGGATAATGAGCTAGGGGTAGGTCATAGATAGTGAGCGATGGTCGCTCACGGATCATGATCGGAGGTTCGTGCATATGGTGAGCGAGGTGCTGCCCTGCAGGCCACGTATTACAAGGGCTTGTAGTCGTCGTTCTTATGATCTCCTAACGCTTGCTCCATTTGTATTGGCTGTTAGGGCCTCAAAGTCGCCTGGCCGGCGGCGGCCAGTCGTGAATGGCTGACAGACTCCGGCTTCGCCTGCGCTAGTCAACCATTCCCGACCGGCTCGACTGAAAGCTCGTCACGAATACGCATGACAGTTGTGGTTGAACAGTTGGCATGGCGGGCCGTGGCGCGGATCCCGAGGTTGGCACCCAGCAGCTCGCGCACACGCTTGCGCAGATCCTCGTCCACGGGCCGGCCCTTGTACACACCCGCCGCCTTTGCTTTGACGATGCCCTGGTGCTGTCGCTCCCGGCGCTGCTGATAGTCCTTACGGGCAATTGCCGCCATCATGTCGATCATCATGTAGTTGATGGCCGACAGCATGCGGTCTGTGAATTCATCGTTGGTGGGCAATGTCATGCCCTGATGGCTGGTCGGCAGATCGATGGCGACGATACGCAAACCTCGCTGGTCTATCGCGCCCTTGAGTTCCCGCCAATCCTGATCGCCCATGCGCGATAGTCGATCGATACTCTCCACCAGCAACACATCGCCCCGCCTTGAATCTTTCAATAGTCGGATCAGCTCGGGTCGGTTGGCATGCGAGCCGCTGGCGTTCTCCATGTAACTGGCTGCAATGGCGAGGCCGAAGCCGGCGACGAATGCTTCCAGCTGATCACGGGCGCGGCTAGCGTCTTGATCATCGGTCGAAGCTCGTAGGTAAGCGCGGATGAACATTGGGGATACCGTATCAGTATGGGTGTACTCAAATCAGTGTATCAGAATGGGTGTTTTTTTTGTTTCTGCGCCGAAGGGGCAGGGCAGGACATATCTGTGCCATATGGGGTATACCCATAAATGACGGCCTGATCTACTGGTCCCCCGAGTGACGAATTAGAGGGCGGTCCAGGTCGCTACCACTGCGACCATGCCATACCTCATGAATCAATTCGTCACTTCAGGGACCGCTCGCGTGGATCAGCCAACCAGCCGGCGATATTCCTGATACAACCGGGCCAGCACCGGTTGAGCGGCCTCCAGTTCTGCAAGCTCTGCAGACGTAACCTGGCGATGCTCCAAGGCGCTGACCACGGGCGCGGCCAGCTTTTTGGCTTCGTCCTCGCCGTGGTCTTTCACGATCTGGTCATAGCCGCCTGGGTATCGGGCCATTCCTCCAGCCTGGTGCAGGTCGACCAGAGCCTGCTGATCAGCTTCGTGCGCTTGCTTCAACTTTTCAGTCCAGCCCTTTCGGTCAGCCAGCTCTGGCCCGAATGTTTCCAGCAATTTGCTATCAGCCAGGATGCGCAGCGAGCGGTTAATGCCCGCGAAACTTTCCTGCAGCGGCTGCAGTAACTGAGCAAGGTCCTTTTCTGTCGAGGTGGTCATGGGTCAACGTCCTTGGTGGTCATGGAATGGGTCTGCCAGTACCGCAGCCTTTCGGCATCGGCCTCCAGCACGAAGCGGTCAATCATTTCGGCGGGTGCGCAGATCTGCGCGCACCGCCATCCTTCCGGCGTTTGTGTGAGGTAGCTGGAATAGATCTTGTCGCGAATCGCCAAGGCACGCTGCTTGGTAAGCCCGTGTGCATTGGCGACGGCAACAAGGCCCTTGCCTTCGACCAGGATCTCGAAGGCAACGTCGAGGCTGCGTGAGTGCATTTTCGACTTGGTGCGGATCCGCTCAAATTCCTCACGCGGTATCCGCAGGTCCTGGTCAGTGTGGCGGACGCTCATTCAGAATCTTTCCAGCGCTCGGCCAGCTGCTTGCGTGCTTCCTCCAGCTCGGCCTTGAGGTAGGTGTTCTCTGACGAAAGCGTTTTGACCTGGGCTTCAAGCACGGTGTTGGCTTCGCGCAGTTTGCCCAGCTGGTCATCGAGCAGGGTTTGTTGGGTCGATGCCTGTGGACCGCCCTTATCCGCGCCTTTTTTTGATCCGCCGTTATGCACGCGCAAGGCCTTGGTATTGCGCAAGGTGGTTCGCACTTCCTGGCGAAGGTTCAGATCCAGATTGTCCTCGGCGCGCTGCACCAGATCAGCCGCGGCTTGTGGGTCCAGACGTTCCAACCGGCCAATATCATTCACCGTTGAAATGTCGGCAGTAACACCACGGGTCACGGCTTCCCGGCTCGCACCATCACGGGTGACGTTTTCGAGATAGGCTAGGCGCTCGGCAACCCAGTTGATGCTTTTCGACCAATCCTCGGCCACCTTCTCCAAGGTGCCCAGTTCTTCCTTGCTCTCTTTCAGAGCCAGGGCGATATCCAGTTGGCTGAGGTTTTCGCTGTGGACGTTCTCGGAGCGTTGGATACGCTTCGCCTGAGCGTCGGTAAGCTCTTTGACGACGGCCTGAACCAATACGCCTGCGATGATGCAAGCCCGATAGCGGCGCTCGCCGGCCACCATCAGAAACTTGTACCCGGACTCTGGATTCGGGTGCGGACGCAAGACACAGGGTTCGATTTGGCCATTGGCCAAAATGTCCTTAGCCAGTTCCTCAAGCGATTCTTGAGAAAATCCCGGGTTGTCCTTGCGGCGGATCTGCTTTACGCATTCGATCTCGCCAGGGCTGATCGATTCGACGCGGGAACCATCGTTGATAGCCGGGCGTTTCTGGAAGTCTGAAAGCTTTTGAGCCGTGGCTTTAACCACACGGCCAAAGGAATTTTTCTTCTCGGTCATGATTCAATCCTCACGCTGAAAAGACCTTGCTGAGCACCGCTGCACAGGCCTTTTTCATTTCCTTTCCTGCGTCACGCTGACTGCCGCTGCGAGCCTTGCGCCACACTGGATTGCCATTGGCGAGTGCTTTGTTGATGCAGGGGCGGTGGGTGATCTGCTCGTTGAACATGGCATCGCCGTGTTCTTCACGAAGGCTTGGCAGGATCTCAAGCTCTTCGGGTGAGCGGCTGTTGATCAGATTCGGCATGAATCCAAGGAAACGCAGGGCAGGGTTGTACCGCTCACGGACGGTTTCAATGGTGGCCATCAGCTTGGGCATGCGCGCCAAGGTGAAGGCACTGATGTTGAAGGGGGTGACAACCGAGTCCGAGGCAGCTAGCGCGGCAATCATGCGGCGCTGCAGGTTTGGTGGAGTGTCGATCAGGCACAAATCGAACTCGCCATTGAAGCGGTCCAGGGCTTTGCCGAGGTTGGTCACCACATCAAGATCCATGTCGTCCACATCGAGCAGGGCAACATCGGCCTCAATCAGCCATATGTTCTGCGCGACCTGGCGCGGCTGGTAGCCTTCATGTTCATTGGTGAACAACTGGCTAGCAAGCAGGTAAGGCGTGTCGTCGTCATCCTCGATGGGCGGGAAGAACTGCGACAGATCGCTCTCGTCCAGGTCGAGGACAAGCACACGCTTACCCTGTTCGGCGGCGTAGCAGGCCAGGTGGGCTTCAAGGGTGGTTTTGCCAACGCCACCCTTCTGGTTCGCAACGGCTGTGCGTTTCATGGTGACCTTCCTGTTGTCTCCGGTGAAGCGGTTGATTGAAAGTGGGATCATCCTTCCATTAGTAAACCCCGTAGTCAACCCCTAAAAAGGGTTTACCGGGATTTTCTCGCATGCGGGAAATTGATAGGGGTCACGTATTACGCGGCAAGCATTCTCGCGTGCGAGAAACGCAGGCAGCAGTATTGCTACACTGCGCGCACGTCAGCATGGGTCGTGCGGGTTGGTTTCCTTGCGCTCGGTATCTGTTGGCCAGGGTGACAGCTGGGGCGGCTCCCAGCTGCTCACCCGACCTCCCTGCATGACCATCTGTCGGCTCGTTTGAGCACTTTTCCATTTCTGCTGTCTTCTGCTCGTGGTGTATCGCCTGCGATACACATCGCCCGGAACGGACCCGGTGCCCGCCCGCATTGCAGATGCAGAAAAATGGATATTTTCCTTTCTAAACAGTTAGTTAACCAATACAGACGCTTACCAGGCCTTGGCCAGGGGCTTGTCCGTTCGTCGAGAAATGTGATGGACCCGCAATTTCTAGCGATGAAACATTGATTTCGTGAAATGAAAGCTCTATTGTAAATCACGAAACACGGATTTCATGGAATAAAACCCGAAAGAGGGAAGAAATGAGAGGTGGGATCTAGAACAAAATCGAAGAGGACTCCAGTATCGCCCCTGTATTTGGCCACTAGCTGCCCAGGGGAAGAGATGCAGAGCCTAGACAAGAAAGAACTGGCGGTTTTCGCCGTCGCCCAGCCGGACTATCGAGTTGTTCTAAATGAACGCTCGGAAAGCGACGGTCGAAAATGGGAATTAATCATTGAGAGTCCTTCGACAGGACAACGTTTCAGTGTAGTAACCGCGTTAGGGAAGACCAGGTTATTTAAGAATGCCGATACTGCTATCGACTTCATCAAGGAAACCTGCCCTAACAATCCAAATAAGGCAATAACCGTAACGTACGGGGGTTCCCCGTCATGATGAAAGAGGCAATGGTATGCAACTCTCTGCTCGCAAAACTCAACGCAACGTAGGTATCAACAACAAACAAACCTGGCGGACCTGGCTCAAGGACAAAGCCACTGCAACCCTGAAACAAGTTCTCTCGCAAAAGACTCCATCGCACAAGGCATTGATGCGCGATGACTGGATGGCCAAAGCCACCAAGATCGCAGTGTTGGGGTCGCTGTTCTCCTTCGCAATTCTCCCTGAAATCGCCAACGCGGCAATGGATTTCAGCGGCCTGAAAAACCTGGCCAAGGACGTTGTGTCCTTCCTGATCTTCGATATCGGCTACTACCTGGGCATCGCAGCCATTGCATTCTGCGGCTTCCAGGCCAAGTCGGGCCGTATGTCGTGGGGTCAGTTCGGCTGGGCCGTTGCCGGTGTGTTCCTGGTGTTCTTCTCGCCAAACCTGGTCGATACCATCAAAACCGGTGCGCAAACCGCATTGAAGTGAGGTAAGCGATGGCCGAGTACGACGACCTTGAAGAAGGTGAAGTGCTCGTATTGGCAATGGCCCGACCATCTATGGTCGGACCATTCACACTGTCGAGCATTCTTATAAGTCTGATAGCACCCGTGCTGTTAGCACTGTTGATTCGTTCACTGTATCCGTTGGGGCTTATCCCAGTCTTGTTTGTCGTTTCGTATTGGATATGCAGCAAAGACGTATATCTGTTCGGAGTTTTACAGGCAGCAAGTAACTTGAAAGCTTCACGGTTACGCAAACTTTGGGGGTATCGCAGTTATGCGCCTCGTTGATAAAGCATTCAAAAAGCTGACGCGAAATATGGATCTTTCGCTCGGTGTTCAACATCCAGAAGCTGCGGCGCTGGATGATGATGAAATGCTGGTGAGCGCAATGGTGCCGTATGACGTTCACTACGATGACGAAACCGTTATCACCAGCGAGGAAGCGCTGGTGCAGGTCATCAAGGTGGACGGCCTCTTGTTCGACTCGCTTTCAGCCGAGCAGATCAAGCGTTTCGAGCAGCAGCGCAACACGGTGTTCCGCACCATCGCAAGCAGTGACCTGACTGTCTACGTCACGTTCGTACGCCGCAAGGTGACTGACTTTCCAGACGGCGTTGGCGGTACCTGGTTCTCCCAGCAGTTCAACAAGCGGCTGCGTCGCCGCTACGAAAGCCGTGGTTTCTACATCAACGATATCTACATTTCGTTGGTTAGAAGGCGCTTCCGCGCGGGCATGCCTGGCCTGATGGATCGGGCCATCGCGCTGATGACCGGTACCGAGGCCAGCAAGAACGAAGCCGAATCGCTGGATGCGATGGCTGACTCGCTCTACAAGGCGTCCAACCTGGTACTGCGCAGCCTGGCCGACTACGGCACGCGCCGCCTGCGGGTTCAACGGCATCCTGAGTCGCGCATGGGGCGGGTTGATCGTGAAACCGCGTTCAATGCCGTCCAGCGCTTCCAGCTCCAGTGGCACGAGTTCAAGGCTGCGGTCGGTGATCACGAAGTCTACGAAGCAGAAGCGGTGCATGACTTCCTGGGTGAGGAACACTGTGAGCTGAGCGGTTTCTTCAACTACCTGATCAACCTCGACAATCGCAAGGTGCCGGTGTCGGACCTGCTGATCAGGGAATCGCTACCGTACGCCCGCCTGAATTTCCGGGTGCTGGCCAATATGTGCGAAATCCGGGGCAGTACCGAATCGAAAATCGGCGCGATGCTGAGCATGGGTGAGTGGCCGCGCCGCACGCCCTCGCGGATGCTCGACAAGTTCCTGCAGCAGCCGGTGGAGTTCATCATCACCCAGTCGTTCACGTTCCAGAACAGGATCGAGGCCGAGCAGGGCATGCTGGACGAAACCCGCCGCATGACGGTGGATGACAAGCACAACATTTCGGAGGATGACCAGAAGGAACTCAAGCAAGGGATCAGCGACCTGCGCCGTGGCAACGCGGTCAATGGCGCACATCACCTGACTATCTTCGTGCATGTGTCGTCGCTGCCGATGACGACCGAAGCAAACCGGGAGATCAACCGCAAGCGTCTGGATCATGCCGTGGGCCTTGTAGAAGGCTGCTTCGTGGAAATGCTGGTCAAGCCAGTGCGGGAATGGTTCGCCCTGGAAACCTTCTTCTGGTCGCAGCTGCCGGGCCAGAAAGAGGCCCTGATCGGTCGCCGTGGCAAGATCAAGTCCAGCAACTTTGCCGGCTTCGCTTCCCTGCACAACTACGCCCGTGGCCGTCGCGACGGCAACCTGTGGGGGCCTGCGATCACGGCTTTCGAAACCGAGAGCTACACGCAATACAACTTCAATTTCCATCGTGAAATGGAAGGGATGGTAGCCGGCCACCTGGGCATGGCAGCTGATACCGGCATGGGTAAAACCACGCTGCTGGCCATGTTGATTGCAGAGGCCGACAAGGCCCTGCCGCTGGTGTTCTGGTTCGATAACCGCTACGGCGCCAAGGTCTTCATGAAGTCCATGGGCGGCGTCCATACCACGCTTTCCCCGCACAGCCACATGCGCTGGAACCCGCTCAAGCTGCCCGATACGCCAGAAAATCGTGCGTACCTGGTGGACTGGCAAGTCCAGATGCGCGAGTGCTACGCCTCGACGCCAACCAGCGCCGAAGATATCACCCGCTTCAAGGCAGCAGTGCAGGAGAACTATGACCTGCCGTTCGTAGACCGCCGCCTGCGCAATGTGGTCTGGACCTACGGTCAAGGCGAGCTGGCCGACATTATGGCCATCTGGCATGGCGCCAAAGGTGTCACCGGCGCCAATGCGGGAGTCTTCGACAATGCCGAAGACTCCATCGACTTCACCCAAGCGCGGCACTACTGCTTTGAAATGATGGAACTGCTCAAGGGCGGCGAGGCGCGGCCTGAACTGCCTGTCGTCATGAGCTACCCGCTGCACCGGATCGAGCAGGCCATGAATGGCCGGCCCTTCATCCTGGTGCTGGAGGAAGGCCAGAACCTGGTCAAAAACGAGTTTTGGCGGAAGAAAATCGACAACTTCATCATGCAGATCCGCCGTAAGAACGGGCTGATTATCTTCGTGACGCCGGATGCCAAGTACTTCCGCAGCGAAACGGACTCCATCGATAAACAGACCGTTACCAAGATCTACCTGGCGAGCGACCAGGTGAAAGATGAAGACCACGAAAACCTGACGGTGGCCGAGCGGGAATGGCTGCGCAAGCTCAATCCGAAAGAACACAAATTCCTGATCCGTCGTGGCCGGGAATCGGTGCGGGCTTGCTTCGATCTCTCGTCGGATAACCCTGATGAGGACCTGTCCGATTTCATTCCGGTCCTGTCCTCGAATGACGTTGGTGTCGCCCTGATGGATCAGATCATCGAGCGCCTTGGCACCGACGATCCAGCGGTCTGGGTGCCTGTGTTCATGCAGGAAGCCAAGGCCAAAAACACCCACAACTTGAAGGCGGTTCGATGATGACAACTATCAAGAAACTCGGTTTGGCGGTCGCGGTGTCGGTGGCCATTGCTGGCCAGGCGCAAGCCACGGGCGTGCCCACTGGTGACGCCGGCACTTGGGCTGGTCTTGCGCAAAACCTGGCTGTGCTGCAGCAGCAGTACCAGACGCTGAAAGATCAGTATGAAACGCAAGGCAACATCCTGAATAACCTGCAGGGCACTTATGGCCGTGGCGCCATCGGCCTGAACGAGTCGATCAACTCGGCCTCGGTCGTGCCGGGTTCCTGGCAGGAAGTGGTATCCCGCCAGAACTCGGGCGCCTATGGCAGCAAGCAGAGCTATTACGAGCAACTGATCAACACGCTGCCGCAGGAGCTGTTTGCCTCTCCAGACAGCAGCCGCGCAAAGGACTACCAGTTGAGTTCTAACTCGGTCGTCGCTGCGCTGTCCGCTGGTGACGCGTTGTACAGCGAGGTCCAGGTCCATTTGAACAACCTGGCCACCCTGTCATCGCAAGTCGATCTTACGACCAATGCGAAGGACGCCGCCGACCTGCAGAACCGTATCGCTACGGAAAACGGCATGTTGACCTCGGCCCAATCGAAGCTGCAGGCCCTGAACATGAACCTGCAAGCGAACCTGGCCAACCAGGAAAACCAAGCCACGGCACAGAACGAACAGTTCTTCCGCTGGAAGGACGACAACTGATTCTCGCATGCGAGAAAGGAGAACCCTATGAAAGCGCTCTGGTTGATCTTCCGAGTAATCACTTTCCCAGTGTGGGGGCCGCTATGGCTGACCTGGAAGCTTGGCAAGCTCCTGCTGGTCCTGGTGCTGGTGTCAGCTGCCTCGGGTTGCGTGACCAACAGCGGCACCATCGACAAGTCCCCATGCGCCTGTGAATTCACCCCATTCGTCATCCAGCACAAGGAGTCCCGCAATGCGTAAGTTCTTCACCCTGACCAACATCATCTGCCTGGGCGTTGGCGGCTTTGTCGTGGGATCGATCATCTACGTCAACATCACCAACATCAACTTCAGTTCGGCCCCGGCTGACGAATCGGCCCCGGTAGCCGAGGTGCAGACCGGTAACCCATTGCTCAAGGCCAGCAAGGACGATGTGGCCGACTGGTTCCCCGGTACCTGCTTTGCCGAAATCTACATGCAGAACCCTTCGTATGACGGTGGGCTGGTGAAGGGGTGCATCGACAAAACCGCGCAGGAGATCAAAGCACAAACGGGTGCTGCCTTGAGCGCTGAGGACTTCCGGTCGCCCGAAGTGATCTCCCACTTCAAGACCGTGTACGGGGCCGGGAATCCATGGCGCAGCTAACGTTAAAAGGCCTGGTTGGGGCGACTGACGAAGTAACCACTTCCTTTGTCAGTGAGGTTTTTCCCAACCTGGCCAGCATGGTAGAGCCGCTGATATGGACTCTGGCGGTTGGCTACTGGGTCGCATTGGGCCTGCAGATGTACAACGGCCATGTTTCAGTCAAAGGCTGGGATATCGTCAAGCGGGCCATGTTGACTGCCCTGGTGTTCACCTGTCTGAACTGGTCACAAGGCGGCACGGTGCTCTACCAAGCCTGGGGCGCCTGGACCGAAGGGATCGCGGCAAAGATCATGGGCGGCGGTGCCAGTACCAACACCATGCTCGATGCGTTGTATACGGACATTGGCAAAGTCTCCAGCACGTTGATGAATGTTGGCTGGCGGCAGATAGCGATGATCATCATGGGAACGGGTCTGTTTGTACTGAACTGCATCCTGTTCATCGCTGCGGTCTTGAACATGCTGATTGCCAAGTTTGGTGCGGCAATCATCATGGCCATCTTGCCGGTCATGGTTGGTTTCATTTTCTTCGATGCGGTGCGTCAGTGGTCAATGAACTGGTTTAGCAAGATGCTCAACTTCTCACTGATCTACATCCTTTCGATTGCAGTTGTCCGTTTCGGTTATTCCGTGTTCGGGGACGCAATCAAGGAAGCTGCAACAGCGGCGACGATTACTGATGCGGCCCTGATCACTGCGCAGCAATGGGGCCAGTTGGTGATTGTTGAGGGGGTCATGATCATTTGCATGCTGCAGGTGCGCGGTTGGGCAGCAGCATTGTCATCGGGCGCGGCAGTTGGTGGTTCATCGCTGGTTCTGATGGCACTGCGTACTTTAGGAGTTCGTAAATAATGGACAAACAAGACAAGCAATTTGATAAGGCTGAAAAAGCCCGTCGTAAGCGTGAAGTCGAGGGCAATAAGACTCGCCAAGAGCGTAACCGCTCGCTGTTCTTCCAGGGTGTACAGGCAGCTGTGATCCTGGGCCTTGGCTTCGCTGTGGCAAGCCTGGCGAACTCCAAGACCTACATCCCGGTTGTCACGGTGCTGGGAGCTGACGGCGAGGTCCTGAAACAGCGCGTCATCGACCAAGACAACGTTGATCAGGAACAAGCGATCATCGAGAAAACCCTATTCGACATGATCCGCGCCTGTGAAACCTTTGACCCCAAGCGTAAGCAGCAACTGTCGGATACTTGCCACACCTACCAGACGCAGCAAGTCGCTCGGGAGTATGAGGAAGTCACCAACCCGGAAAACCCGCAGAACCCATATGTTCTGCTGGGTGAAAATGAT
Organism: Pseudomonas sp. PS01298; assembly: GCF_029959745.1. Lineage (NCBI taxonomy): Bacteria > Pseudomonadati > Pseudomonadota > Gammaproteobacteria > Pseudomonadales > Pseudomonadaceae > Pseudomonas > Pseudomonas sp. PS01298. Next base: position 31,197 of record NZ_JASCPP010000051.1, read on the forward strand.
TGGATCGAAGGACAGCCGTACTTGATGAATAAGGTTGGCGACGAATATCAAGTTTCGTTCAAGTCAATCAATCATAAGTGGGGCGACAAAGAACCTGTAGAGCGTCGTTACCTTGCGACTATCAAGGTTGCGCATACCTTGGTCCCGCGTGCCCTCGGGGACCGTTGGGAGAATCCCTTCGGTACGCTGGCCACTGTATATCGCAAAAGCGAAGAACTGAGCCGCCGGTAATTCGCTGAACTGACAAGGAAACTAATCATGAAAAAACAGTTTGTTTTGCCGACCGCTATTGCCCTGAGTTTGTCTCTCTGCGCATTTAGCACCCATGCGGCAAAGTTGCCAAAAGCGCTGTCGAGTGACAACCGGGTCAAGCAAGTGCCATATGATCCGAACCAAGTCTACGAGTTGGTTGGCACTTACGGCTATCAAACGTCTATCGAGTTTGAAGCCGATGAAATGGTCAAGGTCGTGGCCTTGGGCGACACCATCGCTTGGCAGAGCATGCCGTTTCGCAACCGCGTGTTCCTCAAGCCGGTTGAAGACAACGCCGACACCAACATGACGGTGATCACCTCCAAGCGTACCTACTACTTCCAGCTGAACAGCACCAAGGCGAAGTCGGGCCAGTCGTACCTGGTCCGCTTCGTCTACCCGAACGCCCGCATTGCCTCGTACAACCCCGAGGGTGAAACCCCAGCTGGCACCGCGCCGGTCACCAGCTCGGGCACGCCGGCATCGCCCAACATCAACTACGGCTACTCGGGCGACAAGGAAGCCATCGGCCTGCAAGGCGTGATGGATGACGGGCAGTTCACCAAGTTCCTGATGAAGAAGGGCGCAGATCTGCCGCAGTTCTACCGCGTCCTGCCGGATGGCACCGAGGCGATGGTCGATTCTCGCCGTGAAGGCGATTACATGGTCGTGAAGCGCCTGGCCAGCATGTTCGTTGTTCGCAGTGGCAATGCCTACGTCTGCGTTGAAAACCTGGCTAATCCCTACAAACGCACTGTTACCCGTGGTGCCCGTGATGGCGGGGGGGCATAAGCATGGCCAACGAACCGACTCAACCTCAAGAAAAGACCCGCGACGAAGAGATCCGCGAGTGGAACGAATCTAACTCGATGCTCAAGGGCAAGCCGGGTAACAGCAAGCGCAGTGGTATTGCGATTGCTGTGGCGGCAGTAGTGGCTTGCGGTTTCGCGTACATGGTTACCCACGGCGATGAAGAAACCGAGAACAAGGACACCTTGAAGAAGGAAGAACTGGTCGCGGCCAGCCCGCGCAAGGTGCAGGATCCGCCACCGCGCCGGGAGGCCGCAAAGGTCGCGCCGGTGAGCAACGAGCCAGGCGCTCCGGCTGACACGCCGCGTTCGGTCGTTGATCGGCAGCAGCAAGGGGCCGGCATGAGCGATGAAGAACGGCGCCGGCAACAGCTGGAAATGCAGGCCCAGTTAGAGCGGGAAAAAATGCTTGCTGCGCGGCAGCGTTCCGCCATCTTCGCGACCGCCAAGGATGAAGGCTTTGCCCAAGGGGCAGAGCAGGGTGGTGATGGTCAGCAGGCCGGTGGTGGGTCGCTGTTGGGCGGTGGCCGTGGCTCACAGGGCCACATGAACGCGAATGACGCATTCGCCGCCTCCACCTACAGCGAAAGCGTGCCATTCACCGAAGCCCGCGCCATGGAGAACCTGCAATACAAGGTCCTGCAGGGCGCCGTCATCGAGGCGACTTTGCAGCCACGCGCACAAAGCCAGTTGCCGGGCCAGATCTGCGCGTCCATTGCGCAGAACGTGTTCGCCGCAGAAGGTCGCCTCGTAATGATCCCGTGGGGATCGTTGGTGTGTGGCAGTTACAACGCCAGCTTGATGCCAGGCCAAGAGCGCCTGTTCACCATCTGGAATTTTGTGCGGATTCCGCGCCTGGATGGTCGCCCGCCCATGGAGATTCCACTGAACAGCGCCGGCACCGACCAGTTGGGGACAGCAGGCCAGGGCGGTGTGGTCGACAACCACTGGGCGCAGATCTTCGGGGTAGCTGCAGCGGTATCGATCATCGGCGCCGGTGCCTCCAACAGCGGCGTTTCCTCGGGTGATCAGGAGAACTCGTCGTCGCGCTACCGCAGTGAGGTGCAGGAAGCCGCCGCCGATTCGGCACAGACCATCCTGGGCCGCTACGCCAATATCCAGCCGACTGTGACCGTGCCGCATGGGTCGCGTGTCGTGATCTACCTGCAGCGCGACCTGGACTTCACCAAGGTATTCACCAAGCAGGCCGAACGCGCCGAAAGCGGCGGCGTCACCTTCATCAACTGAGGACGGGTTATGTCTGAGATTGCATCCTTTCGCACAAAACTGGGTCCGCTTGCCCCGATGCTGGATGACCCGGAAGTGACGGAGATCGCCATCAACGGTCCAGACAACGTATTTGCCGGCTACCGCAATAGCCGGTTCATGCGCCCGGTCGCGGTTCAAGGTGTATCGCTTGGGCTGATCAAATCGCTGGCCAGCCTGATTGCCGCTCACACTGACCAGGAGGTGAGCGCCTACACCCCAATCCTGTCGGGTCGTATACCGATCAACCTTGACGACAACGTGGCTGACAACGAGCGCGGCGACTACCGCGTACAGATCGTGTTGGCCCCGGCTGTAGAGCAGCACATCGGCGGGATCGTGTGTATCCGTAAGCCTGGCCGTAAGCAGATCTCCCTGGATCAGTACGCAGCCTCTGGCGCATTCGAGTTCATCAACCAGCCCCGCGACCACGGCCAGTACAGCGATGATCACCTGGTGGAGCTGTACAGGGCCAAGCGTTGGGTCGAGTTCTTCAAGGGCATCGTCAAAGCGCGCAAGAACATCATGATTTCTGCCGGTACCAACGCCGGCAAAACGACTTTCCTCAACGAGCTGATGCAGCACGTTGAACGCAATGAGCGAATCGTCACCATCGAGGACACCCGCGAGCTGCGTCCGCCAGGGGAGAACGTGGTTCACCTGATCTACTCGCGGGGTGGCCAAGGCAAGGCCCGTGTCACGCCGTTTGATCACCTGGAATCCATCCTGCGCCTGACGCCCGACAGGGCAATCATGGGCGAGCTTCGCGGCGGTGAGGCGTTCCCGTTCCTGGAACTGATGAACACCGGCCACAGCGGCACCATGAGTTCGATTCACGCCGACTCGCCGGATCTGATGTTTGACCGCCTGGCGTCGATGGCTTCGCGTGGCGGTGCGGACATGAACAAAAACCAGTTGATCGAGTTCTCTCGGCATCTGATCGACGTAGTGATCCAGTGGGAGTACGGCTTTGATGGCCGACGCATCATCACGGAGGTGCAATATGCGAAAGCTGCCTAAATTCACCCTGGCGCTGCTGGCCAGCGTCTGCGCTACTGCGCTCGCGCATGCTGAGGAAGCCCAGCCGACTCGGTTCTCGGAGCTTGCCGCTAAATGCGCGCCGACCGTCCACCCGTCCACGCTCAAAGCGCTGATCGGCAATGAATCGACCTTCAACCCATACGCCATTGGTGTAGTGGGCACGCACCTGCAGCGTCAACCGCAGTCCTTGAGCGAGGCCATCGCCACGGCTGAGCAACTGGAACGGGATGGCAAGCGGTACGCAATGGGCCTGGGCCAGCTGCTGGTCACCAACATGCGCGCACGCGGGTTGAGCTATGAGGATGTGTTTGAGCCATGCCGCAACCTGCAGGCCATCAGCAACCTGCTTGTGGAGTATTACAAGCAGGCGCTGACTACCAGCAGCGACAAGCAGGAAGCATTGTTGAAAGCCTTCTCGATGTACTACAGCGGCAACGAGCTGCGCGGCTTCAAGCCTGATCGTCCTGGTGAAATGTCGTACGTCGAGAAAGTAGTAGACCGTGCCCTGAACCCTACGGCTGAGGACCCTATTGTGCCGGCTGTAGCGGGCGCAGAAGGTGTTGAGCCGATTGCGGTAGTCGCTACCAGCGCACCGGCCCGAAAAGCGCCCCAGCGCGCTCGTAGGGCCTCTGATCAGCAGGAAGGTGCTTGGCTGACGTTTACCGATGAAAACGGCCAGGCCGTCGCCGCTGCGAAGCCTGAGCAAGCCAGCAAGCCGCAGATCCAGGTTCACTTGAACACAGACGCCGAGGCAGAGCCGCCGAAGCGCGAATTCAAGCGCTTTGAGCAGCCGTCGCCGGATCAGTTCGAACAAGCCAAGGCGCAGCCGGTTGCGGAGCAACAACCATCGACGCCGGCCTTTGTCCAGATCATCAACTGATTTCTCGCACGCGAGAAAAGGAGTTCCTATGCGCACACCAATTCTGACTGTTCTCGCTGCGCTGACTTTCGCCAGCGTGGCGCATGCCGCCGAACTGCCGCAGCCGCCAACCAATTACGACTACGGCTCGAAAAGCGATTCCGATGCCTGTGGGGCCACGTTGTGCCTGCTGGGCATGACCCGCGATGGCGATTGCGACAAGTACGTCACCAAGTATTTCAGCATCATCCGCACCAAGCACGGCAAGTTCAGCCCTTCCCGTACTGCCGAAGCCCGGGGCGATTTTGTAGCGCAGTGCGTGGAAGACCAGAGCAGCGCGAAGTCGGCCAACGACAAATGGGGGGGCGTGCAGCGTGGCTTCTAAGTTGTCCGCATTCGCATCCCTGGCCCTGGCCGTGGCGATGGCCGTGGCTACTCCCCTGAGCAGGGCCGACCAGGCGCCGGCAGATCAGCCGGAATCATCCTCTGCACCGGTTTTGATCGACGGCGCGCGCCGGATCGAGGTTGGCTTCTCTCCCGAAGGTTCGGCGCAGGACCTGGTTCTGCGCACCATCAGCGTGGCGAAAAACTCGATTCGCCTTTCGGCGTACATGATGACCAGCCCCGAAGTGACAAAGGCGTTGATCGCGGCCAAGCAGCGCGGCGTCGATGTGGCGGTGGTGGCCGATCATCAAGGCAACCTTCAGGGCGGCGCCGCTCGGGCTGGCCAGCATGCGTTGACGCTGCTGGCCCGCGCAGGCATCCCGACCCGCACCGTCAAGGCGTACGCCATACACCATGACAAGTTCATGGTGATTGACGGTAAGGCCGTTGAGACGGGCAGTTTCAACTACACCGCCGCCGCTGCACGCAACAACAGCGAAAACGCTTTGGTGGTCTGGAACGACGCCGAACTCGCTGAGCAGTACCTGGCCCACTGGCAAAGCCGGTGGGAAAAGGGCCAAGCATTCAAACCAACCTACTGAGAAGGCATGCACATGGACAAGCAAACCTCTGATCAGACCACTTACCAGCTGCTCCAGAAAGGCCAGGAGCCGCAGACGTTCACCGACGCCAAGCAAGCCGGCGCCGCCTGGTTCAAGGCTGAGCTGTCAGATAAATCGGTAATGACGGTTCAACAGGGCGGGCAAGCCGCCCGTGTGTTCGCGCAGGTCGGCAAAGAGGGCACGCAGTATTACAAGGATTTGCCGTTCGACAACATGCCAGGTGCCGCCGAGTTCAAAGCCTCGTTCAAGGACGCCTTGGAGCTGCGCAAGGCCGAGCAGGCCGGCATCGCCTCGGGCAAGCCTGGCGAACCGATGGCCATTGCGAAGCCGGTGGATATGCCCGCCATCAAGGCAGCTGAGCAGGGCAAAACCTATGACGGCAAGATCGTCGGCTTCCACAACAACCAGGTGATTCAAGCCGTCATGGACGGCCAGAAGACCATCCACGTTGCGCACGAACGGGCAGCTTTGAGCAGCGCCAAAGCTGGCCTGTTGCATCAGGGCAAGGATCTGTCCATCCGCTACCCGTTCTCCGGGGTTGGAATCGTGCAGGAACGCCAGCTGCAGCACGAACGCAAAGTGCCGGCACACCAGCCAAAAGGATTTGGCGGCAAAGGTTTTTAAGATTTCACAACGCCCCCGTCAGGGGCAATTCTGAGAGGGTGAAGGCATGGCTGAAAAATCCAACCTGCATAATCAGATCGACGCCAGAGCTGATTGGGAGAAATTCAGGATCACAGGCAACCAGGCAGATGCAGACAAGGCCTATAACAGCGCAGTTGCTGCGGGTTTCGGCGGTAATGAGAAATCACCGTTGTTGGCGAATATACCGCAGCTGTCCAAAGCGTTTGACGAAGGCCGAGCAGATGCAAAAACCGAATGGGCGATTGGTCGAAAAGAGGATGCGATACACAATCTCCAGACGAAGTACCTGACTCCAGAGGTCGGGAAGTCCTATCAGGGGCCGATTGTCGATGTGGACGGAGACAAAGCCTTCCAGTCCATCAAGCACGAAGGTAAGAACGCCCTGGTAGTCCACCAATTAAAAGACCTTGTAAGCACGAAGGCAGATACGTTCGCACCCTCCGGCAAGGTGATTGATATCCGCTACGCTGCCCAGGGGATCGGAGTCGGCAAAGAGGTGAAAGAGTTGGGGGACCGTAGCTTGTCACATACGCCGAAAGGCATGGGCGGACTCTCTCGCTAGATCGGTGCAAGAAGGGAAAGGAGCCGTTAGGCTCCTTTTTTTGCTGGGGATCACGACGTACCGGCCCCGATCCGACACTCCACAATAAAAACCCCGCACGGAGGCGGGGGGGGATGGAGCTGGGAGGCGCTGTATTAGACCCTCGGATGCCCGCTGCTCGGCCCTTCCAGGCGGGTGCGTTGCTTGCGCTCCAATGCCTGCCCGTCTGCCACATTTCGCGGCTGAATCGACTCCCTCCGCTGACGCTCGCGTTCCTGCTGCAGCGACAACGCTGTGGTCTTGTCATAGCGCTTGGCAATCGCTGCCGGCAGACCTTTGATGGAGTCCGCATAGACGCGGGCTTCGTGCCGTGCCCGGCTGATCGCCACATACCAAAGGTTCTGCGAGGTGGTGCGGCTCTTGGTGTTGAGCGAGATCATGACGCGATCATTGGTCAGGCCCTGCGCGCTGTGTACGGTCGCGGAATAGGCGTGTTCCAGGTGCAAGGGCTTGTTGGTCGGCAGGCTCACGGTGCGCTCGGGCTGACCGTTGATTTCCTTGAGTGACGCGAGCTGCACCACGCCGCCCTCGATGCTGACAACGCGCATGCGGTCGCCGTTGGTGAGGTCTAGCTTGGGATCCTGGCGGTTGATGCGGATAAGATCGCCTACTGACAGCTCCGGCTTTTCCAGCTTGTACACGCTGAGCTTGGTAGCCTGCCGGGGATTGAACTCGTACCGGTTGCCGCTCCGGTCCTTGACCACAAGGACATTGCCAGGCAGCGCCTGGTCGACCACATACAGCTCGCCCCGGACCAAACCGGCCCGCTTATAGTCCTTCTCCGGCTGAATGATCATGCCCTGCTTGTAGCTGGGCGCGTACCGACGTTCCGCGTCGGTCGAGTCGACACGGTTCAAGGTTTCAAACTCTTTGCCCTTGCCCAGTAGCCCGAGCGACTGCCGGGCCATCTGGTTGATCTCTTTCCGGTCCTTGTTGGTGCCGGCAACGATCAGCACCTCTTTGCGCTGGTCTGGGGTGAGGGCCATGTAGTCGCGCACGATGGCCTGGTGCCGCTCGCTGGCCGTGCGCAATTCCTCAACGTGTTTCAGGTGGTCCAGGGACTTGGTGGGTTGTCCCTCGGCGGCATGCTGCACTGCCAGTTTCAGCTCGGGGTCTTTCTGCCGCTGGATCTCTTTGATTCGGGCGGTCTGCATCCCGCTTAGCTGCAGTTGGGCGAAAGGCTTGCCGGCCTCGATTGCCTCGGTCTGCTTGGTGTCACCCAGCTGAATCAAGCGGGCGCCTGATTGCTCGATCTCTCGCATCAGCCGTTCCATCTGGCGAGCGCCGACTACGCCGGCTTCATCGAGAATTACAATGGTCTTGGCGTCCAGTGCCTTGTTCTTGGTGTGGAAGAAGCTGGCCAGCGTATGCGCGTCCAGTCCTTCGTTTTTCAAGGCGGTCACCTGGTTACCGTACGGCGCCAGGGCAACAACCCGGTAGCCTGTACCGGCCTGCAAGTCGCGGCTGGTCATCGCCGCATTCACGGAGTCGATCAGCTTGACGGCCCGGTCCACCGAGTAGGTTTTGCCGGTACCCGCATCACCCTGAATGCCCACAAACCGGTTGTTGGTACTGACGATCACCTCTACGGCCTGGTACTGGCCTGCAGACAAGGTGGATCCCTCCAGTGCTTTGGCCACCTGCTCTTTGGTCATCAATGGTTCGACCTGGCCACGGCCAGTCCGCTCGATAGCCAGAATGGCTTTCTCGCGCTTCAACGCCTTCTGCGTGGTGTAGCGTTTTTCGGCGGGTTCCAGCGAGCCGCGCTTGATAGCCCTGTCCACGTACTGCCGGGCCTCTTTCTCGCTCCAGCCTTTCAGCTCCTGCAGGTGCGCCCGCCATCCTGCAGGCGACAGCACCGGCGAATCGAGATCGCCGTTGGGCATGCGATAGGTCGGTGGGGATTCGATCAACGTCCCTTGCTTGACCAGGCGCCGGATCTCTTCACTGACCTGATCCGGGGTGGCCAGCCCAACAGCTCGCCGTAGAGCGACCGTGCGCAGGTCGTTCTCTCCGACCACTTGTTCACGCTCGGTCAAGTGGTTGATGGCGTACTGAACGACAGCCTGGCCGGGGGTGATGCCTTCGGGCAGGCTGTATTCGGCGTGGCTGTTATTGCGTGGCGCATACTCGCGGTTATCCAGGTGGCTGCGGGCGCCAAAATCAATGCCCAGCTCGCGGGCTTTGGTAACCCAATACTCTTTGACCAGATGGCGGTCGCGTTCATCCTTGCGGGGCCGGGTGGCCATCGCAATGATCTGCTTTTCAAGCGGAGTCGCGTCAGCGCGGGTTTTCCCGTCTTTGGCCAGCGCATCCTCGATGACCTTGGAGCGGCTGGAAAACGCCTCGATCTGGTCACGCGATATGTGGGCAAGCTCGAAATTACCCTGGTTGTCCAACACCCGGATTTCATACCCCAGCGCCCGGAGTTCCTGAGCCAGAATGCCCTTGTACATGGCATCGACCTGGGGTTGGATCTTGTAAATGTCGTCATTGCGCAAGGCCCGCCATTTACCGTCAGAGCGCCGGGTCATGTTCATGACCACGGCATGCGTGTGCATCTGCGGGTCCTTGGCCCGGCTCATTTCATGCCGGAACTTGCCAATGACCAGGTTTCCCGAGCGCTCAAGCATGGTTTTGCCGTTTACCTTCAAACGGGTTTGGGCCAGGCGCTCGACTTCCTCCATGCTCTTGGTAACTGCCCGATCATGCGCGGCCATAACATCCTTGTCGCCGGCAATCAGGGCCTGCATCGAGACGGACTTTGGCGCGGAGAACGTGAGGTCGAGGCCCATTCGCCGCGTGCCGGTTTCCTTGTCGAAGGTCTTGGCCATTCGGTCGCCATTGGGCAACTTTCCATCAAACAGGCGGGCCAGTTCCTTCTGGTCGATGGCACCCTCCAGGCCAAGCAGCTCGGCACCGATGCCTTGCCACTCGCCGTGTGCCTCCTTGGCGTAGTAATCGTCAGCGTTGGAGAAGTAGCCCGCCGCCGCGTACTGGTTGTCACCTTTGATCAGCGTCACGTTGAACATCGCTTACCCCGTCAAGCAGCTTGGCCAATGACGATTGCCGGTGCCCGTTCCTTGTAATCGACGTATGGCGTCTTGATCTTGGTGATGGGGAAGTCCTCGGCAAATTTGACGTAGGCTTCCAAGTCGTTGAGGTTCGAAATCTCCGAGTCCATCACGACCGGTTCAAGCTTGATTTCCTCGGCTCGCGTCATGCGGCCTGCCGTCCACGATTTGCGGAACCGCTTGACCTCCTGATTACCCAAAATTTCCTTGGCCATATCGGCATTCTTGGCGTTCGCTGCGGCCAGGATGACGTAGTTTCGGAAGCAAGACAGCAGGGTTTCCGCATCGTCCCGGCCATAGCTGGCGTTGAGCTGGGACCAGTCCTGCAGACTGCCGACCATGCGCAAGCCATGTTTCCGGCCCTTGGTCGCTGCAGGTACGAAGCTCTCCAGCTTGCCCAGCGACTGCAGTTCATCAAGGAACAGCCAGAGGCACTTACCGGTCATTGGTTCGGAGCTGAGGATCGTTGCGCAGATGGTGTCGATCCAGGTGGCCACCAGCGGTCGCATGGTGTCGCGCATATCCTCACGCCAGGTAATGAACAGGTTGCCGGCGTCGGGATCATTCACCCAGCGGTAGATCGAAAAGTCACCTTTGCCCATGTAGCGCAGGGGTCGGATGTACTTGTTCATCATGAACTGGATGCTGGCGATGGCCTTTTCCGCGTTGTCGCGGAAGTAACCCTCAGAGTCGGTGTTGGCCAGGAACGCCCGGATGGTGTCGCCGTCCTCACGCACCAGCAGGTTTACCAGCGTGTCCTGGTTGGCGTTGTTGGTTTCCATGAGCTTGCGCATTGTGTCCGACAGCACGTCGCGAGCGTACGCGCACCACTGCTCGTCGCTGGGGTCGACCTGTGGCGGAATGATCGACTTGGCCATCCGGTTGAAATCATGGACGCCCCGGATCTCGTTGAAGATCGTCCAACCTGCAGAGCGGGCGTCAAAGGGATTGAGGATGTAATCGCCTTTGAAACTGAACTTGGAGTAGAACGTACCATTGGGATCGACCACGGCCATCCGGTCATTGCGTCGGAGTGCCGAGGCGATCATGCCCTCCATGGTCACCGACTTACCGGCGCCGATGGACGCGCAGATCATGGTGTTGCGGTCTTCCAGGTGCAAGGGCATCGGCAGCTTGCCGATCATGATTGGCGCTGCTTTTTCCTGACCCTTCTTGCGGCGTTCACGGTTGGTTTTGGCGTTGCGGGCGCTGACTTTCCGTTCCACGAAATGCCAGTTGCGAATGCGGGATCCGCGCAGCCACTGCTGGAATCGTTCACCCCGGAAACCGTCATCACAATATTCGTACAGGTAGTAACACAGCCCTGCAGCAACCACGGATGCAGCAATGGTTGTCCCCAGCACTAGAGGTTCGTGCCAGCCGTTGTGCAGTGTGTCTTTGAATGCTGCGGGGAACGGAGCCAGTGGCAGCTGCGCCAACTGGGTACCGGCCAGCCAGCCAGCGATCGGTAAACCAAAGCCCGCTGTCATAGCGGCTGAATCAACCTCTTGTTTGTGCATCAGTCCTCTCCTGATAGACGCTCAATGTCCTCGGCCAGGTCGGGCAATAGTGCTGCCAGCGCATCCTCGCTGCTGACCAGGTGCTGGAGTTCAGCGCGTAGCGCATTGATCTTGCCCTGTGCCGTTCCTTGTCGCAGCAGATAGACCGCTATGGCCTGAATGGTTCTGCTGCGTGCCTGTTCCTGGGTGATGTTTTCCAGCAACCCAAGCATGCGTTGCTGCTCTGCCCAGCTGTCCATATCCAGCTGCCGCCCCCCCTTGTCGGTGGCCAGCACGCGGTCACGAATGTAGCTCGACAAGTGCTTGTAGCCGGCCAGCGCAGCGGCTTCCTCAACCCTGGCCAGCTGCTCGGTGTTGAATCGAATGGGTACTGTTTTGCCCACGTTGTTCCCTCAAATTCCCCTGGAAAATAGGTGTCACACACCTCCAAAGGTAACGCACTTTTCTTGTAATGCAAACGTATCACACAAAAACCTTGATTTATATGGCTCAAATGACTACTTTGTAATACAATCGTATCACGGCACCAATCAAGACAAAACGCCGCTGACGCAGGCACGGCGCGGCTTCCACCTCCCGCCAGGGAGGTGCGTGTTGTGTATTGAGACTTTGACCCTGTTAAGGGTCGAAGTTGATGCTCTTGTTAAGGGCGTTTTTAGGGCCTAGGCCGAAGGCCGTAGCATGCGGAGGACTAGGGGTAGGCAATTAGGGTGCTGTAAGGCTGTAGATTGAGCGCAAAGGGGGTTTAGCTTGACTACAGGTGGGGGGTGAGTAGGATGCTGTATAAATGCAATGTAGGTGCAGGTAGGGTGCAAAATGGCAGGCAAGGATATTGAGGCAGCACTATTGGCAGTCGAACCAGTGACCAAGGCAGCGAAAATACGCCAGGTCATGCCAGTGATTGAGAAGCAACTGAAGGCAGGTGTTCGACGCCAGGCGATTCTGGATGTGCTCAAGGCCCAAGGCATCGAGGTGAGCATGGACACGCTCAAGAGCTACCTGTACCGGTATCGCAAAGCCCAGCGCGAGAACAGCACGCCCGTGGCCAACCCAGCACCGGCACCGCAAAATCCAGTACCAGAGCAACGGACGGTAGAACCAGCACGGCAGGTCGAGCCACCAGTTGAAGGAGGTGTATCGTACGATACAGACCCGAGCCAAGATGCGGACGAACGGCCCCATGTGGGGCCGGCAGAGTTGAGCAGGCTCATGAATCCCGGGGACGATCAGAACGCCTCGGACTTGGATCGATATGAAAGCGCAGCGCGCAGCAGAAGGAAACGCACATGAGAACCGTCACCGTGAATTTCACCGGCAACTCCGGTAAAACCACACTCTCCGACAACCTGATCTGGCCGCGAGTCGGCGGCTTACGGTTTGCGATTGAAACCATCAATGCTGGTGCGTCGGATACCGCCGCCGAGATCGAACGCCTCAAGGGCAAACAGTTTGGCGAGCTGTCCGAGATCCTGCTGACCGAGGACAAAGTGGTGGTCGACGTTGGCGCGTCCAACGTCGAAGACTTCTTCAAGTTCATGGGCCAGTACGACGGCTCCCACGAAGATATCGATTTCTTCGTGGTGCCGGCTGTGCCGGAGAAAAAGCAGCAGGTCGACACCATCAACACCATCAAGACCCTGGCCGCGCTCGGCGTGCCAGCGAAAAAGATCCTGGTCGTCTTCAACAAGGTCCAGATCGATGACGCCGACGATATCCCGCAGACGTTCGCGGCGCTGTTCGGCTTCCACGAAGTCGAGAAGAAATTCACCCTCAAGCGCGATGCTGTGGTGTACGCGAACGAAATTTTCGAGCGCCTGCGCCCGCTGAAAATGAATGTCACGCAGGTACTGGAGGACTCCACGGACTACCGCGCCCAGTTGCGCGATGCCAAGGACGATACCGAGAAAGATCATGCGCTTCGCATGATCTCCGCGCAGCGCCTGGCCAAGTCGGCATCGCGTAACCTTGACCAGGTGTACGCCTCGCTGTTCGGCAAGGGGAAGTGATCGATGGCCAAGGACCCGACCACGGCCCGCGAAGCGATGGTCGCGCAAATGATGGAGGACTTTGACGCCATCGTGCGGCGCCTGGAACAGGTCGACGCCGACCTGGCGGCTAAAACGTCCGAGGCCGTACGCGATGCAGCAGGCAAAGTTCTGCTGCAAACGCAGCTGAACTTTGAGTCGATGATGGAGGAACAGCGCAACGCCCTGGTGCAGGCCGGGCGTGAAGCGGCGGCACGGATCGGTAACGAGATCAACCGCAGCACCGCGAACCTAGTCAGTGCCCAGGCGGAACGCCGGGCCATTCGGTATACGGCGCTGTTGCTGCTGGTCGGCGCGGCGCTCGGCGCCGCTGCTGTGCTGGCTGCTGTTGGTGCCGGCTTTATGATCGGGCGGTGAGGGGGCGTGCCCCCTTTTTTTGATGTGTAACCTGTATCGTACGATACAGGTTACAATGCCTGTAACGTTCATCCCCCCTGACTCCGAGCGATCAGCATAGGGGATTCTCGCGTGCGAGAAATGGAGGCCGCATGTCCGCAACCCCAAGCCAGCTGCTCTATGACGAAATCGAAGGCGCGTACAACTGGTTCAATGATCGGTTGTACGGTGGCCAGCTTCCTGGCTGCATCTTCACCCTGCAGCGCAAGGCCAACACTTTCGGCTACTACTCGCCATCGCGCTTCCTGCGCCGCAATGGCTCGGGTAAGAGCGATGAAATCGCGCTGAACTGCGCCTACTTCGCGCATCGCAGCATCAAGCAAACGCTGTCCACGCTGGTGCATGAACAGGCGCACCAGTGGCAGGATTGCTTCGGGAAGAAGTCTCGCGGCGGGTACCACAACCGCGAGTGGGCCGACAAAATGGAGGCCATCGGGCTGATGCCTTCGCACACGGGTGAGCCTGGCGGGCGCCGGTGCGGGCAGCAGATGACGCACTACATCATCGAGGGCGGTCCCTTCGATGTGGCATGCGACGAATTACTCGCAACCGGCGCCATGATTTCCTGGATCGATATCGTCACCCAGCGGGTGCCAATGTCCGCAACGCAGCTGTACGGGCCAGGTGGGGAGCCTTTACCCCAGCCCGAGGATCCGACCATCGACATACCGGCGCTGACTGTTGCGGGTCTGATTCAGCCGGCAACGCCGGCTGAGGATCCGAAGAACAAGCGCAAGTACACCTGTCCCAGCTGCAAGTTGAACGTGTGGGGCAAGCCAGGCCTTAGCGGGCGGCTGCTCTGTTTGGACTGCGACGTACGTTTCCTTGAGGCCGGCGAGCTGGTGGAAGTGCCGCCCGACGCTGATGCCCAGCCGGGCGGGGACGACTGATAACCGTAGGGCGTCAGTTGCCCCCGCCTGGCCGCTGCCGGCGAGGCGACTTGCTGCCGGTGAGGCCCTAACGTATGTATGCGTTAGGGCTTTGAACCAGCAGGAGATCACCTCCCATGTACATACCGTCACGCGACGACTTGCTGCAGCTGTACGAAAACGACGTTAAATCGGCGTACGCCGACCGGCTCGATGGTTACCGCCGTTACTTGGAAAATCGGGAAGGCAGCTTGCGCCAGATGGCCAGCCACTGCGGCGCGGAACTCGGTGCAGCGCACAAGCGCTGCAAGCGCGACCTGGTGTTTTCATTCCTGCAGGTGGAACGGCTGAACGGGCTGGACATAACTCCGACCCTGGCAGAAAACCTCTGCGCCAAGCTGCTCGGGAGAGGGGTGGACGTACGGATTGCGCTGGAGAAATTCGCAACGGAAGGGCGCACAGCCGCCAACAAATCAAAGGTCGGTCCTGAGATCCTGGATCAGCTGGAGGCGACTCTGGAGCCGATGGTGCAAGCCCTGGTCATGGCCATGACAGAGATCCGGGTCCGCTATCGGGATGACTTCGATGACTGCGTAGCACATCGCCGGTTCAAGCCCTAGGCTTTGTACGAAAAGTATTGCCGCATGCAACGTAGGCTGCAGGCCAAGGTGACCATGGCTGCAAAGCTCTTGGCCAGCTTGTCATAGCGAGTGCCGATCCTGCGATTTTCTTTCAGCCAGCCAA